>RCNQ01000004.1 GCA_003731675.1 Bacteroidetes/Chlorobi group bacterium ChocPot_Mid | reverse complement strand
GTTACGATGGTGTAAATTATGGCTTATTCTATGACGATGTACAGTATGCAAGAATTTATGCCAAGCACATGGAAGTTGCTAAAAAATTAGGAGTAAAAATGGTGTTGATGGGTGAATGTGGTCACGAAAGCAAAGCAATGGCGGCAATCGGTGACCGGATTAATTCATCAATTCCTCGTGTTCCTGCAGTTACTTTTCTTAAAGACATTGTTTTTAGTGGAAAAATAAAATTTGACCCTATGAAAAACAATTTCCCAGTCACTCTTCATGATCCTTGCAATCTCGTAAGAAGTATGGGGGTAGTCGAACCACAAAGAGAAATATTGAGATATCTGGCACCGAAATTCAGAGAAATGGAGCCACATGGTGTCAGAAATTATTGTTGTGGTGGTGGAAGTGGCTTTGCTATAATGCAACAATACAACTTTGCAGATTGGCGAATACAAGTTAGTGGCAGAAGAAAATTTAAGCAGATACTTGATGCTTTTGCTAACGAAGACCCATCACCTGATGTTCCAAAATATGTTTGTGCCCCGTGTTCAAATTGTAAAGGTCAGATTAGAGATTTGTTCGCATTTTATGGTGCAACTGAAAAAAGCGGAATTTATTACGATGGTCTTGTTGAATTAATAGTCAATGCTATGGTAGATATAAAAGGTCCATTCATTGATTTTGAAAATAAAATGTAAGATTGCTTTATTAATTGTGAGAATTGAAATATAAACCAACAAATGATTGGAGAAATAAATGTCAAAAAAAATTTTAATAGTAGATGATGAAGAAGATATTGTAACTTATCTTCAGACCCTCTTTGGCGAAAACGGATACAATGTCATAACAGCTGGTAACGGTGTTGATGCTGTCAGGATGGCAAAAGCAGAAAAGCCTGATATGATAACACTTGATATAACTATGCCGGAAGAATCAGGAGTCAAAGCTTTTAGAGAATTGCAGGAATCATCAGAAACACAAAATATTCCTGTTATCATTGTATCAGGAGTTGACCCTGAATTCAAAAAGTTCATTAGTTCAAGAAAGCAGGTTAAACCACCTGCAGCTTACTTTGAAAAACCAATTGACAGGGAAGAACTGTTGAATAAAGTTAAGGAGATTATTGGATAAAAAAAGTTTTAATATTATCGCTATTTCAATTCGAGTAGGACTGCACGGCTAAAAAACATTCTTGGTTGATTGATTACTCTTAGATTGGCTCTTTCAGCTATGGTTATTATTTTTAGGAAATCCTGTATTTTAACTTCGAATGATGGTTCTACAATAAGAAATTTACCTTCTGGTTTTAACAAATTTGCCATTTCTTCTATAAATTTTTCTGTATCAGGGGTTTCGTGGACAACATAGAATGCTAAAATAAAATCAAATTTATCTTGTAGATTAGTTGATTCTTCATTGCATTTGTGCAATCTTACTCTGTTCTCAATTTCAGTGCCTTGAATTTTCTTTTCTACAATTTCTAACATTTTTTCCTGAAAATCAGCGGCAACGACATGCCCTTTTTTGCCAACAAGTTGTGCAAGTGGTATAGTGAAGAAACCCGGACCGCATCCGATATCAAGCACATTCATTCCATCTTTGATATATTTTCTTAAAAATTTATGGGGATTTTGCAAGAGTTTTCTCCAGTAAGAATCAAGAATTCCTGCATGTTCGACAGGATATATTCGATTTTTATTTCCCATAATTCAATTATTTTGTTGATAATTATTTTCAATAACGAAAAATGTAAGAGATTGTTTCATTTAGCAAATTTAACGTTGTTCTGATGTAGAATTAAGGAATTAATAATGTTGTCTTGAAATTTATTTTTATAAAAATTGATAATTTTTTGTTATTTTGAATATATGTGGCTTCCATTTTTGTTAAATTTTTAGGTGAATAATTATGAAAAGAAGAGTAGTAAATTTATTTATAATATTAAGTATGCTTTTTGGTTTATTTCAAACTACAATTGCAAATTATCCTATCAGTGTTGGTCCATTTTTAGGTTTAAAAGGTGGAGTGAATGCCGCAGATGTACCATGGCAAAATTACAATGGATTTGCATTTAGCAATTTACCTGAAATGGGCATATCCTCTTATTTTCCATTTGTACAAAATGCAAGTTTTGGTGGTGGATTGAATCTAACATATTCTACTGATGGGTTTTTGATGAGTTATAAAGATGGTGTTCATCCAGAAAAAAAGACAACACATCAATATAATTTCTTTTCAATTTCACCATACCTCTATGCAAGTGGTTTTATTTTGGGTTTAAATATTGCTTTACCAATTGGTGGAACTCAAGAAATCAACAGTGAAACTACTGATGTGTCTTCGGATTTGTTAGCTACAATGTTTGAAATAAAATTGGGTGGAGTGATAACTGTTTATGCAAATGAATACGGCAGGTTTAATATTATGATTGAAGGTAGCTATGCTTTGTCTGGTATGTTGAAAGATGATTACAAGGGCAATGATGGCAGTTATTATAATTATCATCCCGGGCAAATGTGGTTTGGTATTAACTATATGTTCAATTTGCAAAAACCTCTGGAAACAGAGTAAACTTAATGAACCCCAAATTGATTAAAAAGGGTCAGACTGCTTTGATTACGGGAGCAGGTTCGGGTTTGGGTTTCGCTTTTGCAAAAATTTTATCTGAAATTGGATTAAATTTAATATTAGTATCTAAGAATTCTGCTAAATTAAATCATGTCCAAAAGGAATTAGAAAATTATCATAATGGAATAATTATTTTTCCTTGTGATTTCTCCGACGAAAATGATGTAAAGAAGTTAGTTGAATATATTCAAGCACAAAATATTGAAATTGACTTTTTGATCAACAATGCAGGTGTTGGAATTTATAAGGAATTTACTTCAATTAATGAAATTGAAATAAATAAAATGATTTCCATTAACCTTTTAGCACCAACTTTACTGACAAGATATATTCTTGAGAAAATGAGCAATAATAATTCCGGAATTATATTGAATATTTCTTCTACAATGGCATTACGTCCTTCTCCTAAGTGGTCTGTTTATGCCGCTGAAAAATCCTATTTATCTTTGCTCTCCCGTTCATTGTATTACGAAAATAAAAATAAAAATATATTAATATCAGTTTTATATGCTGGAAAAATTAATACAGATTTTGATAGAAATGCGGGTTTTCAGTCTCATAAAACAGGGAAAAATCCTGATGCTATTGTTAGATACACATTGAAAAAACTTAATAAATATCATTCAATAATTATCCCCGGTGCAAAAGCGAAAATAATATATTTCTGCTTTAAAATGTTACCGGATTTTATTACCAAAAGATTTCTTCGATATCTTACATAAATGCTAAGAAAAATAAGAAATATTTATTATAAATCCATTAATGAAGGTTTGGTGCAATTTTTAAAAACTCCACCTTACATAATACTATTTGCAAGCAACACCTGTCCAAACAAGTGTTTGCATTGCTGGTTCAACGATGAATGGAAGACTAAAAATATCAGAGAGAATATTTTGACATTCGATGAAATTGAAAAAATATCACAAAAAATAAAATTTATACATTTCCTTACAATTACCGGTGGTGAAGCTTTTTTAAGAAAGGAAATCGCAGAAATTGTGAAAGTCTTCAACACTAATACTAAACTTAACAGATGTGATATTCCCACTTCAGGTTTTGACAGTGACCATATTTGTAACAAAGTGATAAAAATACTTAAAGAAAATAAAAATCTCCCGTTTAGAGTTGATGTCTCAATTGACGGATTAGCTGACACACACGATTTTATTAGAAATCATAAGGGATTATTCAAGGAAGCCTGTAAAACAATTGAAAAACTCCGACAGATTAGAAATCTTTTTCCAAATTTTGATGTATCAGTTATAACAACCATTTCTGAATATAATAATAAAGAGATATCCGAGTTAGCTGAAATGATAGAAAACATTCTTCCTGATGGGGAATGGATGGTAAACATCCAAAGACCACCTTCAAAAAATCCTGTTATTGCTTTTGAGAATTTAAAAGCATATAAAAAAGCTTCTCAGATAATTCAAAAGAGGATTAATCGTAAAAATTATTATGGTGATAAAGCTCATCATTTAGGGAAAATACTCACTGTAAAGAATAGCTTAAGAAGAGAAATTATATCTGAGATTTTGCAGGAACATAGAACTGGTGGTGGCTGTACAGCTGGAAGTTTAATCGGTGTTATTTTCAACGATGGTGAAATCAGACCCTGTGAATCCTTGGACATTTCTTTTGGGAATATAAGAAATAGTGATTATGATTTATCATCTGTCTGGAATAATCCCAAAGCAAAAATATTCAGGCAGGAAATTCAGGATAATCAATGTATATGTACGCATGAATGTGTATGGTCCACAAATACATTAATCCAGCCATCATGTTGGGCAGGAATGATAAAACATGCTTTAGGGAATTACAATATGACTATTGACTAAAAATTATACTCCCGTACTACCGAAGCCACCTTCACCTCGGTCTGAATTTGGTAGTTTATCAACCACATTCCATTTAATCTTCTCGTATTTAGCGACAACAAGCTGAGCTATACGGTCACCTCTGTTAATCACAAAGTCTTCTTTACCAAAATTTGCAAGTATAATTTTTATTTCACCTCTGTAATCACTGTCAATAGTACCCGGAGAATTTAATGCGAATATCCCATGTTTTATCGCTAATCCACTCCTTGAACGTACCTGACATTCATAACCTTGTGAAAGGGCAATTGCCAGAGATGTCGGAATCAACGATATTCCTCCTTTTTCAATTGTTATGGGTTCGTCAACCGCCGCAAGAATATCCATTCCCGCAGAACCTTCTGTTGCATAGCCAGGTAACGGTAGATCCTCAAATTTTTTATCCAGTCTTGTTATTTTTACATCTGTCATAATTTTACTCTTTTAAAAATAATATTTTATCAAATTTAAATAAAAGAATTATATTAGTATTAAAAATATTTGAAATAAATGCAATTAAATTATTTTATGAAAATTATTACAGAAAATATTGAATTTACTCGTGAAATTGGATTTTCAGATAACAATGAATTCAAAATTTATAATGATAACACAAATAGTAATCTCATCGAAGAAATATTTGGCAGTAATACTCAATTATTTGAATCTGAAACTTGTCTTGGAATATGGGATTACCTTTTAATAAAAAAAATGTCTGAAAAATCTCAATACGATAGCTTGATAAAACTGGCTCAGTCAAACTCGGTAAATGGCAATATTTTGTGTATTGCAGGTTCAGGAAATAATTTTCATGGTTTCCATAATCGTAGTTGGGTTGCAGAAGAAGGGAATATCCATTTGTCTATTCAATTGTCTCCTCAAAAAAAAATTAATAATTATTTACAGGGTTTCTTAGCACTTTCAGCTTTATCAGTTGTGCAGACAATTAACCATATTCCCCAATTAAACAATAAAGCAAAGATAAAATGGGTTAATGATATTTTAATTGGAAATGCAAAGGTAAGTGGTGTCCTTGCTCATTCATTAACACAAGGAGAAATAGTAAAAAATGTAATTCTGGGTATCGGGCTTAATGTTGAAAAACAGCCTATGATAGAATTAAACGAATTTGTTCCTGAAACCGCCTGTCTAAATAACTTTCTTTCCGATGATGAAAAAATCAGAATAAGCGATATCATGAAAATACTTTTAATAAATATAGAAGTAAACTACAAAAAATTACTCTCAGGGAATTATCAATACTTAATTCAACTTTACCGAGAAAATTCGGCAGTTATCAATCGTGAAGTAATTATCTTGTCTGATGATATATCAAACAACAACACAATAATAGCTCAAGGTAAGGTATTAAACATAGATAATAACCTTGGACTATGCTTGGATTCCCAGTCAAACCCTGTACAAAGTGGAAGATTAATATTAAAAAATAATTAAAAAAATCTTATTTAAAATTATTATAATTCTAAAAAAATATTTGTATTTAGTATAAGATTAAATATCTTGCCTTAGTTTAGCTACAACTAAATATCTTTGGATTAACAACATTTAGAATATAGATGGAAAAATATTTTTGTTATTATAATATTTTTTTGCTATTTAAACATAAATATTTTGGTGCAAATAAAAATAATATAAATAAATTATTTTGTAATCAATAGGAATGTTGTATGGAAAAAGCTAATATTGATTCCATAATTGCGAAGCATAGAAGCAATGGCAACGGGATAATCTCCATACTTCAGGATATTCAGGCAAAATTCAGTTACCTACCACAGGAAGCATTAATTCAGGTTGCAAGGGAAACAGGGAAGTCCCTTGTAGATATCTACGGAGTTGCAACTTTTTATAAATCCTTCAGCTTGAATCCTAAAGGGAAACATCACGTTACCTGTTGTCTTGGTACAGCATGTCATGTTCGCGGCGGTCCAACGATTGCCGAAGAATTTCAAAAAATTCTTGCTATAAAACCAGGTCAAACAACAAAGGATGAAGAATTTTCATTCGATACTGTTGCTTGCCTGGGAGCATGTGCACTCGGTCCTATAGTTGTTGTTGACGGTCAATATTTTTCGAAAGTGGATAAGAAAAAAGTAAAAAATATTGTTCAGTCTGTCAAAGATAGTAAAGATAAAATCAAACTTGAGATTACTCCAGACGAAAAAATCTTTCCTGTCGAAGTAAGTTGCGCCTATTGTAACCATTCTTTAATGGATAATACCTATCTAATTGATAACTACCCATCTATATCAGTGTCGATATCCTTTGGGAAACAGCATGGCTGGTTGAAACTATCATCATTGTATGGTAGTCCGAATGTCGAGTCAGATTGCAAAATTCCTGATGAAACATTAGTGAATTTCTTTTGTCCTCACTGCCACACAGAATTAAAAGCAGTGAATATTTGTAGCAGTTGTTCAGCACCAATGGTCTCTTTTGTCGTTCGTGGAGGTGGAATTGTGCATGTTTGCACACGAAACGGCTGTAAAAACCATATGCTTGAAATCGGCTATTAGCAAAACAAGATATAAATTATTCTTTATTATAAATATTGGATAATTATCAATTAATCAAGATAGAAATCCATAAAACATTTATGTCTCTTTACCTGAAAGGAAGACAAAAAGATGATTAAACTAAAATCAATTAGGGAACTGGAAGAATTAAGAGCAGAACTGCAACAACAAAAATCTCCGGAAACACCAACCATCATTATTAATGCCGGTACTTGCGGTCAGGCAAGTGGTGCAAATGAATTAATAAGAATTACTAAACGCGAGATATTGGAAAATGACTTGTCGCATAAAGTTCGCCTTAGAGTTACGGGTTGTCATGGCTTCTGTGAAATGGAACCGTCTGTTCTTATTGAACCCAAAAGAACTTTTTACCCAAAAGTTAAAAATGGTGATATGAAAAAAATCGTTCAAGCAGTTGCCAAAGGTCAAACCCTTGAAGATTTATTGTATTTCGATGAACAATTACAGACAAGGATTGAATGCCAAGATGATATACCCTTTTTCAAAAATCAAAAGCGAACAATTATAAGTCAAAATGAAAAAATTGACCCCATCAGAATCCATGATTACATCGAAAATGGCGGTTATTCCTCATTAGAAAAAGTTTTTAAACAAAATGACCCGAACTGGGTGGTGAATGAAGTTAAAATTTCAAAAATTCGTGGCAGAGGTGGTGCAGGTTTTCCCACAGGAGTAAAGTGGGAACTTCTTTCTAAACGACCAAATAAAGCTGGCAAATACCTCGTATGCAATGCTGATGAAGGAGACCCTGGTGCTTATATGGACAGAAGCGTCATTGAAGGTAATCCTCATAGTGTTATCGAGGGTATGCTAATCGGTTCATTTGCTACTGGTGCAAACGAAGGTGTTATTTATATACGGGCTGAATATCCATTGGCAATCAAACACCTCATTATTGCCCTTCGTCAAGCTGAAGAGATAGGTTTGCTTGGTGAAAATATCCTTGGTACCGGACATACTTTTAACATAAAACTTGTTAAAGGTGCAGGTGCTTTTGTTTGTGGTGAGGAAACCGCACTGATTCGCTCTGTTGAAGGAAAAACCGGTGAACCTAAGCAAAGACCACCTTTCCCAATCGAAAAAGGTATCTATGGAAAACCGACAGCCATCAACAATGTTGAAACCTGGGCTAATATTCCATTAATTATTAAAATAGGTGGAGAAGAATATGCCAGGATTGGTACTGAAAAAAGCACTGGTACAAAAATATTCAGTCTTGTCGGTAAAGTCAAAAATACAGGTCTGGTAGAGGTTCCTATGGGAATAACCATCAAAGAAATTATTTACGACATAGGAGGTGGTGCCCCTGACAAAGCAAAAGTAAAAGCTATCCAGACAGGTGGACCATCTGGTGGCTGTATCCCAGTCAACATGTTCGATATGCCTATTGACTACGATTCTTTGGCTAAAGCTGGTTCTATAATGGGTTCCGGTGGTATGATAGTTATGGATGAAAGAACTTGCATGGTTGATGTTGCAAAATTCTTCATGAATTTCCTTAAAGATGAATCTTGTGGCAAATGTTTTACTTGCCGTAAAGGCACTCAAAGAATGTGGGAATTACTCGATGACATCACCAAAGGAAATGGTACAATGGAGAAACTCCAATTGCTCGAAGACCTTGCTTATGTGGTGAAAGATACAACAATGTGTGGGCTTGGACAAACTGCCTCAAATCCTGTACTTTCAACTTTGAAATATTTCAGGCATGAATATATTGACCATATTAAAAATAAGCGTTGCAAAGCAGGTGTATGCAAAGAACTTGTTGGCGCACCTTGTCATTCAACATGTCCTATTGGAACTGAAGCATGGAAATACATTGCACAAATTGCAAGGGGAGAATATGAACAAGCTTATCTAACTATCCGTGAAGCAAACCCGTTTCCGTCAGTCTGTGCAAGAGTTTGCAACCATCCTTGTGAAAAAATGTGCCGTGCAGGAGATTACACCGGACAACCAATAGCTATAAGAGCTCTGAAACGTTTTGTTACAGATACAATTGACCCCTCAATTTATAAACCAAAACGTAATGGTACAATAAATAACAGACGTTCAAAAGTCGCTATCATAGGTTCAGGTCCTGCTGGGTTGACTGCCGCTCATAAGCTTTCTTTAAAAGGATACAACGTAACAGTATTTGAGAAAGACACAGAACCCGGTGGTATGCTGATTAGCGGCATTCCTGCTTATCGCTTGCCAAGAGATGTTGTAAGAAAAGAAATTGACTCACTGATTGACGACAACATTGAATTAGTCTGCAATACAGCTCTCGGAAGAGATATTACAATTGATTATCTACTCAACAGTGGCTACAAAGCTGTGTTTTTAGCTATGGGAGCACACAAAAGCAAACTTCTTAATATAGAAGGCGAAGAACTTGATGGTGTTTATCCTGCCATACAATTTTTAAAAGCATTTAACCTTGAAGGTAAAAATCTTGCCAAAGGAAAAGTCGGAGTTATTGGTGGTGGTGACTCTGCAATAGATGCGGCAAGAGTATCCTTAAGACAGGAAGGAGTTGAAAGTGTTACAGTACTTTACCGTCGTACACGACAGGAAATGCCTGCACTTTCTCATGAAGTTGATGCTGCTGTTGAAGAAGGAATAAGACTTGAAACATTAATGACACCAATTAGAATAATTTCTGAAAAAGGTAAAATTACAGGTGTCAAATTCCAGAGAAACAAACTTGGTGATGTTGACGAAAGCGGACGAAGAAAACCTGTTCCAATCGAAGGGAGCAATGAAATATTCAACTTCGACACCTTGATAATCACCATTGGTGATACCCCTGATGTTGGCTATATTTCCTATATGGGTATTGAAACAAATAAATGGGGTAGTCTTGTCATACATGAAGATACCCTTACAACCAACAGAATG
>RCNQ01000061.1 GCA_003731675.1 Bacteroidetes/Chlorobi group bacterium ChocPot_Mid | reverse complement strand
CAGGAGCTAATACAGCAATTCGTAATTCATAATTCCTAATCCGTAATTTCTTCACTGTCCCCTGCCACTTTGCCGAATGGAAATTACCATTATAATGAATAATTTTTCTGTCAGTATTTTTTTGTAAATATTCAAATATACTTTCAGCCATTGTTTCATCTTTGACTATCTGAGCACCATAATAAAGCTGTAAAGTATTTTCTTCATTCGCCGATAAATCTTCCACCTTTTCTTTGCCCATCATCGGAAGCATTGTACCAAAAAACTCAGTCCTGTATGATTCTTCCTTTGCATCATTTGTTCTACCATTAGCAAATGAAATATTTTTTGCAATAAACTGCCTCTCATCTGCTGGTATATCAAAAAGAGACTTCATTCCACCCTTAGAATAATAAGAAGCATATTTTCTTGGTATATTTGAAGCTATTAAATTTGCTTTTTTCGCACTAACAAGCTCAACTATGGGCTTATAATCTGTTTCATAATTGGGCCATGGTCTCGAATCTTTCAAAAACTGTTCTTCAGTTATCTCCCCTCTCAAATATTTGTCAACAACTGATTGAACATCTCTTTCAAACATCTCCATTGATACATCAGCTTTTGGTTGTTTAAGATAAAATTCCTTTAAATAATCAAATTCTAAAGCATGTATCAAACTGTCATCATGGAATTCCCCAAAAAATATTACATTTTTTTGTTCAGTCCTTTCAACAAGTTCTTTCAGATTAATTTCTTTACCTGTCGCTGTTTCAAAAATCTTATACTGTCTCTCAGCCATTACATTTCCATTCAATAATAAAATGATAATAAAAAATAATGGTAACCTTGAAGTATATTTAATATAATTTTTCATATCAGTCTTAAAATAATTAATTTAAATTGTAATTTTTAAAACTTTTAAATTAATTAATTATTTGGAATTATCACAATTATTTGATATGCTTTCAACATTGCTATTTTAAAAAAACTTAAAACAAATGTAGTTTTGTTAATTCACTTAAAACCCTTATATTTCGATTTTAAACTCATGACTTTAAGGAAATAAAATGAAAAATATTTGTTATTTAATCATCATTACTGTTCTTTTCACAATCAATGCTGTGTCCCAGCCATTCTCCAATGAATTGGATTATCAGCTTATGAAGGAAGAAGACCCTAACTTCAAAATTGAACGTAAAAAGTGGATGGAAGATATGCACCGTACCGCTCCTGGTATTGACTACAAACTTATAAATTCAAAAATTCGTGAAGATAAGCAGTTATTAAAAAAAAGTAAAATTGAAGCTATTCTGAAGTCAAGCTCAAAGAAAGAGTTGCTTTTGTCCGATACCCTCGCTGATGGAAAAATTGTCGGCAAATGGATTGAAAGAGGAAGCAATAATCTCGCTGGTCGTATGATGACCTGTGATATTGATTGGGATAACAATTTGATTTATAATGCTTCCCACGGTGGTAATATCTGGAGAGGCACTCTCTCAGGTGATAACTGGACATGCCTTAATGAATGGCTCAACATGCAAAATATCATTTTACTCAAAGTTATAAAACATAACAACGGCAAAAGGATTATTTCTGTTTGTAACAACGGCGTCTATTACTCCGATAACGAAGGTTTGACTTGGGAGCATCCTGATAACGGAGGTGGAATAAAAAGAGCTGTTATGACATCAGATAAAAATCATTACCTTTATTTGATACGCTACATAAACGATTCCGAATTAAAAAAATGGGTAACCAATATTTACCGCTCCACAGATAATGGTGAAACATTCCAATCCATTCATAAAATTGCTCTCAGCATGGATTTCTGCGACTTATGGACACCAAAATATTTTGACAATACCGTTTACTTTCAACACTTGGATACTCTATCAAAAATAAATCCCGATGGTACAATTGAAAAACTCTCGAATATTCAAATTGACAATTTCAATAATTATAAAAGTTCAAGATTATCAGGTAGTGCTAATCAGCAAGGTACTACCCTCTACCTGTGGTTACAAAATAAGTCCAACAACAATTCTCATTTCTTTTCTACTACTAATCATGGCTCTTCATGGACAACACTGGGAACTCTCGATTACGGACCATTTATGATTAATAGTTTCGAAGCATCTTGTATCCATCCTGAGGCACTCTATTTTGGTGGAGTAAACTGCTCCCGTTCCCATGATAATGGAAAAACATGGCAACTTGTCAGCGATTGGCCCGAATATTACCGAAACATTGAAAACAAATTACACGCCGATATTCCTTCTATCGCCAGCTTTATGAATCCCGCCGGTGAAGAAGTTGTTATTATCAGTACTGACGGAGGCACTTATATTTCGTATGATAATTTGGTCACTGTTCAAAACATTTCTCTTCGTGGATTAAATGTTAGCCAATATTACAGCACCTACTCTTATGCAGATGACCCTGATATTATATTTGTTGGAAGTCAGGACCAGGGATTTCAAAGAACTACAGCTATTGCTCAGAATGGCACACATTCATTTGAGCAAACAATCAGCGGTGATTATGCTCACCTCACATCAAGCGATGGTGGAAATACCCTTTGGCATGTTTATCCCGGCTTCACTATGGTTTACAGACTTCTCGCTAAACCCTCAATGACAACTTCCGCTTCCTTGGACTTCGATTCTACAGGAAAAGGTGGACTTTGGATGAGACCAATTATCGCTGACCCGAAAGACCCCAACACTGCTTATCTTGCCGGTGGTGGAAACGACGGCTTTCATCATATCTGGAAATTAAACTATTCAGCTGGTCGGATTTATTACCAACAAATGCCGTATCAGTTTAGCAACAAAGATGTTGTTTCTGCCTTAGGAATATCCAACTTAAACAAAGATTTGTTCTACGCCATGACAAACAATGGCGATTTCTTCTATTCAACTAATAGAGGTCAGGACTGGGCAAAATCCGAAGGTTTTGCTAAGTTAGGAGGTCATTACTTCTACGGTGCTTCAATTGCTCCTTCCAACAAAGATGAAAATACTGTTTACATTGCAGGTAGCGGTTACAGTAACCCCGGAGCTTATGTCTCTTACGACCACGGTGTTTCTTTCATCCCTATGAACGATGGTCTCCCAAAAACATTAGTTTACCGTATTGCAGTTTCCGATAATGATGAATTTATTTTTGCAGCCACTGCTGTCGGACCTTATGTCTATTTAACATCTGAGCAAAAATGGTTTGATCTGTCCGGGTTCAATACTCCTGACCAAACCTTTTGGAGTGTTGAATATATCCCCTCTATCTCAACTGCTCGCTTTGCTACTTACGGTAGAGGTATTTGGGATTTCAAAATTGAAGGAGCCAACCAAATATCCGAAGTTCAGTTAACTGAACCAAAAAATAATGAAGAAAATGTTCAGTTGTTAACTAATCTCAAATGGACAAAATCACAAAATGCAAACCTCTATCACTTGCAAGTTGCTCAGGATTTAGGCTTTAATCAAATTATTTTTGAAAAGGACAGTTTAACCGATAATAATTTCCAATTACCTGAATTAAAACCAAATGGCACCTATTTCTGGAGAGTTAAGGCAAGAAAAGACAAACTTAGCAGTACTTGGTCAACAGTTTTTACTTTCAAAACAATCATCATTCAACCTCAGATTCCTATTATGATTTATCCCGAACCAAATTCAAAGCAAATCGCTTTAATGCCTGAATTTAAATGGCAACCTGTACCCTATGCTACATCATATCACTTACAAGTCTCAAGAAATTCCAATTTCAACATTCTTGAAATTGACAAAGAAAACATTACCGACAACTCTTACGTCGATGAATACTACTTCATGTATGGTACAACTTACTACTGGCGAGTAAAATCAAAAATCAATGAATTGGAAAGTCAGTTTTCTGAACCAGTAAGCTTCACAACAGTTGCTCCTAAACCTTCAGCTCCTGCATTAGTATATCCGGAATTCGGAGCAAATAACCAACCATTAAATCTTGAACTAATCTGGACTGAAGTCGAAGATGCAGATTACTATACCTTAAACCTCGCCTCGGATAACCAATTCAAAAATATACTTTTCCAGAAAGATTCAATCTATTGGTATTCTTTCAGATTTTCTGATGAACTCCAAAGCTATAAAATCTACATGTGGCGTGTTCGAGCTAACAATATAAGCGGTGCAAGCCCCTGGTCAGAA
>RCNQ01000060.1 GCA_003731675.1 Bacteroidetes/Chlorobi group bacterium ChocPot_Mid | reverse complement strand
AACGTGGTCACCTGCAATACCTACAATCACTTCCTTTATTTCACAACCTGATTGTTGCTCCGCCTGTTCGATTGCTTTCTTAATGGTTCTGACTGTTTTTTCGATATTAACGACAACTCCTCTGTTCAAGCCATCACTGTCGGTTATACCAATACCTAAGATATTCAAAGTATTGATGCGGTCACCAGGTGAAGCTACTAATGCACAGACTTTTGATGTCCCTATATCAAGACCAACAGAAATCTGTTGCTTAACCTGTGTCCCGTTCTTTGGTGTTTGCTTTTTACCTAACATAACTAACTTCCATTTATTTTTAAACTTCTTTCTTAATTTAAAAACTACTGCAACACATTTGCTTGTATCAATGTATTTAAATAATCGCTATTTGTCTGAACAATTATTCTTTCGTTCCATCTGACATCAACATATCTGATATCTTTAGCATCTAATTCAAAAAATGCATTATTATAAAAATCATCAAGTATTTCAAGTTTTACCTTTATATTATTAGCACATCCAAAAATAATTGGATAAGAATAATCTGATGATATAAAATTAAAACTACCTTTTTGATATTCAATTTCAGAAATTATACTGGATATTTTAGCAAATTCAGGTTTCCGGATTTCCTTCAAAATTTCAATTGCATCTTTCAATCCCGCACTATCTAAAATACCATTAACAAAAAAATTTCTCAGCACAGGAAGTCCGCAAAATTTCAACGAAAGACGGTATGGTAGTATATTCCCAAAAAAATCACTGTAACATAAACTCCCATCATTCTTAATTAAGATTGCAACAGGTTTCCTCTCATTAATTTCGATTTCAATTGAATTAGCTCCTTTTTGCATGACGAAAGAACTCATAACAAATGGATGTTTCACAATCTTATCCTTCAAATCCAAAAGTTCGAGTTCATCTCTACTACAATCTATCAATGCCGAATCAACATTTCCTAACAATTCCTCCGTCGGAATAAACTTATTTCCCGTAATGATGAAACTTTGTATGGATTGCTTTGATGACCATTTATTTGCATAAGCAGAAATAAAAAGCACTGTAAGGATAATAATTAACAGATACAAAAACAAGCGATTTTCCTTGCTGAACATCCTCTTTAGAATTCTATTTAATATTCCCCTCTGCATCAAATTATTTTTTGTTCGAATAATTTAAAAGACAAAATAATGTGCAAACGTGCTGCTCATTCACACTTCTAATTATACAAAATCTCTTTCCACCACACATTTTTTGCATGTGCAGAGATAAATTTAATATTATTTAATTAAAAAAAATGCTAAATTCATATTAAGTTTATTCTTAAAAAATGAATTTTTTCTCGTCCCTAATTCTCTTAATGCTGCTTAAGAGAATCGTCTAAATCCAAAAATGCAAAACTTTTAGCTAATTTCAAAATATTTTTTTAATATTTATCAAAAAAATCTAAATATTTGATTGCAAAATACTTGAAAAATTTAATTAAAACAAGAAAAAAATGAATATTTTCTCATATTATATTTTTTTCTCAGCTTTATAAACTAAGTACAATATAATAATAGAATAATGTTTTTCTAAAATTTTCTTAGTTCAAAGACAACTCAAAAAGCCACCATCAACCGGTAAATTAATTCCTGTTATATAAGACGCATAATCAGAAGCAAGAAAACATGCGGCATAAGCTAATTCCTCAGGTTCAGCAAACTTTCCAGCAGGAATACTGGCTTTTATTACATCAGATATTTCTTCGAAACTTTTCCCTTGTTGCTTTGCTCTCGTTTGAAAAAGGTATGTTAATCTTTCTGTTAAGGTGTAACCCGGTAATATGTTATTTACCGTTATTCCAAATGGAGCTAATTCTCGTGATAATGTTTTTGCCCAACTTGCCATTGCTCCTCGAATTACATTAGATACTCCCAAATTTTCAATAGGTTGCTTTGCTCCAATTGAGACAATATTAATTATTCTCCCGAACTTATTGGAAATCATACCAGGTATCAATTTTTGGGCAATCATCTGTGAAGTAATTATATGCTGATTGAATGCATCTCTTAAACTCTCAATTTTAGCATCGCCGATTTTACCTGGTGCAGGTCCTCCACTGTTATTAATTAAAATATCAATATGCCCATTCATAACAACAAGTTCCTCAATTTTCCCAACAGTTCTTTCAGGTTCAGAAAAATCCACTCTGACAAATGAATGATTTTGTGAACCGTTGTTTGTAAGTAACCTTAAATTTTCCCTCAGCAAATCTTCATTTCTTGCTACCATAATTACATTTGCACCAACTTTCGCAAATTGAAATGCAATCGCCTTACCGATACCCTGACTGCTCCCGCATACCAAAGCAGTTCTATTATTTAAATTAATTTCCATACGAATAACTTTAAATGATTATTTAATTATCAAAAATTGATTATCCTCAGCAATTTATCAACTTCTCATTGATATATTCCGTTACTCTTGATGAAGAAATTCTTTCCTGAACCATTGAATCACGGTCACGTATTGTTACGGTATCATCTTCAAATGTTTGACCATCAACTGTTATACAAAACGGAGTGCCTATTTCGTCCTGACGTCTGTACCTGCGCCCTATAGCACCTGAAGTATCGTAAGTAACCTTAAATCTTTTTTGCAAATCTTTGTATATCAACTCTGCTTTTTCAGGCATTCCATCTTTGTTGACCAATGGAAATACAGCGGCTTTGATTGGTGCAAGTTTATGAGAAAATTTCAGAATTGCCCGCATTTCCATTTTACCATTTGCATCAGGAGCTTCTTCTTCTTTGTAAGCATCACATAAAAAAGCCATAAATGAACGTGTAACTCCCCCGGAAGTCTCAACTACAAAAGGTGTAAAACGTTCCTGATTGACTGTATCCACATATTCCAGCTTCTTACCGGAAAATTCCTGATGACGACTCAAATCGTAATCAGTTCTCGAATGAATTCCTTCAATTTCACCCCAGCCAAATGGAAAAAAATATTCTATATCGTCAGCTCTGTTGGCATAGTGAGCTAATTTTTCGTGAGCTTTAAACTTCAATGATGAAGGATTTATTCCCATTTTAATATACCAATCCCAACGCTGTTGCTTCCAGTAATCGTACCATTGCATCTCTGTTCCGGGCTTTACAAAGTATTGCATTTCCATTTGCTCAAACTCTCGTGTGCGGAACAAAAAATTCTTAGTATTTATTTCATTCCTGAAAGCTTTACCAATCTGAGCAATACCAAAAGGCACTTTTTGCCGTGCTGTATCCATTACATTTTTGAAATTAAGATAAATTCCCTGAGCTGATTCAGGTCGCAAATAAACCACCGCAGATGAATCCTCAACAGGACCAATGAAAGTCTTGAACATTAGATTGAAGTGTCTTACTTCAGTCCATTCTTTACTCCCTGATACCGGGTCGGAGATTTCATATTCAACAATTAAGTTATAATAATCCTCAGGCTCTTTTGCCGAAGCCAGCTTTTTTTCCAGCTCATCTGCTTTGTCATTTTTTTTCTTCTTACGAAGTTTATCAATGAATTCTTCAATCAAATTATCCGCTCTATATCTGAGTTTACTTTGCTTATTATCAATCATCGGGTCGGTGAACTGGCTGATATGCCCGCTTGCCTCCCATGTGCGTGGATGCATTAAAATCGAGGCATCTATACCTTCTATATCCTCTCTGTAAGTCATAGCTTTCCACCATTCTTCCTTGATGTTCTTCAATAGTTCTACACCCAAAGGACCAAAGTCCCAGCATCCATTCAAACCACCATAAATCTCTGAAGATTGAAAAACCAGTCCCCTCCTTTTTGCCAATGATATAATAGTATCCAGATTGTACATTTTTTTCACCTTATACTTTTTGTAATTCTGTAATTTTAAAGATTATAAAATTAGCAAATATATTGTATTTGCAGTACAGAAAATATCAGTAAAGTTGTAATTTTGTACCTTTTTTCACAGCTTTTATCTTCAATAATTTTTTTTCTGATTATTTTATAATTTTTTCACAAGTTATTCAATCTTTCTTTTTATTCATTGTTTGTTTTTAAATTGTATAATTTAATTATATGGAAATTTAAAATTGGCATTAAAACTCGTAAAAAATACAGATAGTAATCCTTCAGATATATTTAAGGGACTAAACCCTGAACAAGTAAAAGCCGTTCAACACATACAAGGTCCTCTCCTTGTAATTGCAGGTGCAGGTAGCGGTAAAACCAGAGTCCTTACTCATCGTGTTGCACATCTTATTGAAAATGGTGTTGCTCCATATAACATTTTGGCTTTGACTTTTACCAACAAAGCAGCAAGAGAAATGCAAGGCAGAATTGCTAAAATAGTCTCCGAAGATTCTGCCAAAAAAATTTGGGCTGGAACTTTTCATTCAGTCTTTGCAAAAATCCTAAGATTTGAAGCTGAGCTATTGTCTTATTCAAGTTCCTTTTCTATCTACGACACAGATGACTCTTTAAGCTTAATAAAAAAAATATTGAATGAAGAAAATATTGACCACCAAAAATTCAATCCTCAAGGTATCAGACACAGGATTTCTTCGGCAAAAAACCGCATGATTGATTGGGATGTTTACCAAAATACTGCCGATAATATCATTGACAAGCAAACTGGTTTCGTCTTTGAAAGATACGAAAAGCGTTTGAAGCAAGCCAATGCTATGGACTTTGATGACTTACTTTTGAATATGATACGATTACTCCAAAAAAATCCTGATATCCTTGAAAAATATCAAAACAAATTCAAATACTTATTGATTGACGAATATCAGGACACTAACCGCGCTCAATATGTTATTATCAATCTGCTCGCAAGAAAACACAAAAATATCTGTGTAGTCGGTGATGATGCTCAAAGCATATATGGCTGGAGAGGTGCCGATATTAGAAATATTCTCGATTTTCAAAAAGACTATTCAGATGCTACAGTCATCAGATTGGAACAAAACTACCGCTCTACAAAAATAATTCTGGCTGCTGCAGACTCCGTTATAAAAAACAATTTGCGGCAAATGAAAAAGAAACTTTGGACAGACAATCCCGAAGGTGAATTGATACAAGTCATATCAAGTTTAGATGAAAGGTTCGAAGCTGAAGATATTGTAGAAAAAATCAAATCTCTTACAAAGGAAAACAGCGAGTATTCCAACAAGGATTTTGCCGTTTTGTACAGAACCAATGCTCAATCACTCGCTCTTGAAAATGCTTTCAGGAAACACAATCTTCCTTACATTATAATCGGAGGTATATCATTTTACAAACGTAAAGAAGTCAAAGATACACTCGCATACTTGAAATTACTTTACAATCAACTGGACGAAGAATCATTGCTACGTGTAGTCAATGAACCTCCCCGTGGTTTAGGTTCTACATCAATCAGACACATTACAGAATATGCAAGAGCTCATAAAATATCTTTGTTCGATGCATTCTATCAATCAGAACGAAATATCAATCTGCAATCAAGAGCTATTAATTCAGCAATGAATTTTGCTATGATGATTCAAAAATACATTAATCTGAAAAATTCAGTTAATCCGGCACAACTCGCTATTGATTATATCGAAGAAACAGGCTTGCTCCAAATGTATCAGGAAATGGGAACAAGCGAAGCACAAGACAGATGGAATAACATTCAACAAGTCCTATCAGATATATCCATGTTCCTCAAACGCGAACCTGATGCTACATTGGACGATTATCTACAACAAATGACATTAATGACAGACATTGACGAAAAAGATTTATCGCAAAATCAGGTTAAGCTGATGACCTTGCATTCTGCAAAAGGATTGGAGTTCCCTGTTGTTATCATAGCAGGGCTTGAAGAAGGTCTTTTCCCTCTCCGCAGAACCGATATGAACAAAGATGAAGAGGAAGAAGAAAGAAGATTGTTTTATGTTGGAATTACAAGAGCCGAACAAAAGTTATTTTTAACCTATGCACAACGAAGAATGCGATTCGGTAGCTACATTGAAAATGCACCCTCACATTTTATTAACGAAATTGACAGAAAATATCTGCAAAGTCTTTCAGCTTTAACAAAAAGGAATGAACCGAAACCAGATATCCTGAATAATTTTTTGAATTCCGAAAAGAAAAAACAAATTGTATTTCCTTCAGGAAAACAAACAAATGATAATACTGTTCCATCTGATGAATTCAATTTTAAGACAGGCGACATGGTACTGCACTCCAAATTCGGAAAAGGCAAAATTCTTGCTATGGCAGGCGAGGGCAATAATGCCAAAGCAGTAGTGCAGTTCAACTCAGTAGGCAAAAAAGTCCTCATGCTTCAGTTTGCAAAGCTGGAGAAGGTGTGATATCATAGAAATTCCAAGTATCACTTAATCAAAACCAACTTACCTGTTTCCACTTTTCCGTCTGCCTGCAGGACTAAGAAATATGCACCGCTGGCTAAAGAAGAGCCGTCGAAAGTGAATTCATAAGTTCCAGATTTGAGATATTCATCAACTAAATTAATAATTTTTTTGCCAAGTAAATCGAAAACATCTAACTTGACTAATGAACTATTTTGGATTTCTATTTTAAGTGTTGCTTCGTCTTCAAATGGGTTTGTAATAATAGTAATATTGTTTCTTTGAATAATATTTGTGTCAATACTATTGATAATAGGTTCTTTAACTTTATAAATCATGCCAGTTCTAAAATCTGAAAACCATAGAAATGGTCCATTTAAAGAATTCTTATCAATCGTTATTCCGGCAAAATTTATTAGTGGTGTTCTGTAACATTTTAAAGATAACCCTGTTTTTATATCCAATAGAAACACTAAATTCATATTGAAGGGAAAATTATGTTGATGTACCCAAATTAACGATTTTTTACTACTAAAACAAAACCTATTAGAGTTCTCTATTAAATTAATAATAGTATCAAAGATTTCTGTAATTATATTAAATTTAAATAGCTTAGCATTATTTCCACTTACTGTAATCCAGACACAACTATCTAGGAAATCTATGCCATATGAATAAATTTCTGGTGATTTAAATCTCTTAATTATTTCAAAATCAGAAACTTTCATTTGATATATTTCATTTTTTGGATTATCAGTTGTAAACCAAAAGTATGGACCACCTGAAGACGTACTATCCCATGCTAAACCTTGCGACCAGTAAGACAAAGGAAGGGGTATTTGATACAAATTAACAATCTCTCCATTAACAGGATTAATTTTAAATATTGTATCATATTCAGATTCATTACTTCTTATAATCCATAAAAATCCATCACCATAAGTTAAATCATGCAAATGATCTCGATGCAAATCAAATGAATCAAGTATTTCAAATTCCAAAGTATCAGAATTTGTAGAAATTTCTTTCTCATTTTTAATTAATCCTTCTTCGATTTTAATATCATTATTAAGAAAATTGTAATAGCAATTTTTGTCTGATTCAGATTCGAACGTTATTTGTGAATATAAATTATAATAAACAAATAATAATATTACTAATGAAATTCTTTTCATAGCATTCGGAAAATAATTCAATATTACACATTATTCAATCGGATCTGGAATCTTTGTTTCTGGCATTGGACAATTATGATCATCAATACAACCCATATCATCATAATCATGAACAACTGATCTTTCAATTACCCAAATTCCAAATTTTTTTCTTTCTTCTTCAATGACATAATCATCATAATTAAAAGTAAATTCTCTATGAATTGTTCTTTTTTTACCAGGTTGTGAATGTTCTATATCAATATTACAACAAACACCACATGGAAGAATAATCCAAATATCAATTTTAACTCTTCTATCTGTTGGTACTCTAATAGGAAATTTCCTAGTCGCGTCTAGACCGTGTTCGGTATCAGATTGAACTTTTGTCATATTTTGTATAATCAATGAACCTGAAGAAATTTTCATACCGTCTAATTCAGATACTTGATATTTTACTACTACTGGCCTAGCATCTAATTCATATCTATTATCATAATACCATCTTTTTCTTTCTTTGTCGAATTTTAAGCATTTCCATTTTGAAGCATCATCACTCCAAAATAATTCAGAAATCCAAAGCTCAAGATTATACCATGGTGGTTTATTGGGATGTAGAGTACTCATCAATTGATCACCCATTATTAACTGGTAACTTGGTGAATTCAAGATATCGGTTTTTGTTATACCCGGTGAAATTATATCCAAACCGCAATTAACACATCCCGGTTTTGAAGATGTTGCTGATTTTGGTTTTGGCAAAATCATATCAATACTCGGAGAACTATTGTAATAAGTGTTCATGGAGTTCTCCTTTAGATAGTTTCAGCATCCAATATGACGCATTTCATCTCAAATATTGATGAATTAGAAAGTGAATCTTCTGCTCTTAATCCTAGATTTACATGACCAAAATAATTGTCGAAAAACAGATGCAATGTGTGTAATCCGGTAAAATTCGATTTTTCAAAACGAAATACTTCGACAACACCATTTGCTCCACCTGTACCTGCAGCATTCTCCATTACCGACAATTCCACATAAGGAAATTCGCTTAAACCAAAGTTTATATAGATTTCAATTCTATATTTCAAATCACCATTTTTATTACCATATAAAAAAAGTAAATTGCTCATAGGTGGTGGTGCATCGCTTATATTCGACATTTTGGTTTGTTGATTCATAGCCATTGCCCTAAAACCTTCATTAAAGAATATACCACTGTTAACGGCAACAACTTTTGGTTCGTCTGTTAAGACAAAGGGGTTACTTGTCCAACTGCCACCTGAAGGTAAAAAATATTCTGAACTAAGAACAACTTCACCATTGTAATAAGCAGAGCCATCGTGGATTTGTGCAACTGAGATGATTGGTTTTATTCGCTTTGGTTCTTGCACTACCAAATCGTTCCAGCCACCGGGAAATATCATAACATCCTCCTTAAAAATTATTAATAAATTTTGTTAATAAATATTTTTTCTATTTACGAAATATTTCTCACATTTCCAAATAATATTTTCAATATTTTGAAAGATGGAAAATTTGACTTGAATTCTAAATTTTCTATCTTCTATTTTCTGTCTCCTGACTTCTGTCTCCTGACTTCTGTCTCCTGACTTCTGTCTTTCGTTTCACGTTTCGCTTTTTCACGTTCTCACCGAAAACAAAATAAAAACCATTTCAAAATAAAATAAATTACGTTTCATTCCCATCCCTTAATTTTGTTCAGCATGTTCTTTGCAATATAATTTAATGTTGTATGAATTAACAGAAAACAGATAACTGACCTAGGAAAATGAAAATTGCAAAAACTCGGTACAATTGGTACAAATATTTTATGGAAGTTTTTAAATCACATGAATAAAAATAGTTACAAAATGCTCATTTTTACCTACTATTTACAACTTAGTACAATAATTGAACGGTAATCAATGTTTTCATTCAATCAGATTAATCATTGCTTCAGACTTCTTCCATTTCAATAAATTTTCTTATATTTGAACTTTAGGTATGTTTCATAATAAAGTAATTAAATTATGAGAAATAATATAATAATCATAAAAGCATTGACTTTATTTGCCTTGATGCTTGTTATGGGTTGCGGTGATGCTCCACCTGTAAAAATAATTAAAACTGTACCAATGTTTCGTAACGGAATACAAAGACAGGGAATTTTCGACGATAAAGCTATTACAAAAATCAATAAAGACAGCATCATTCTAAAAACAATTGAACCAATAAAAACATCTCCTGTAATTTATGATTCAATTTTATACATTGGCGGCAATACGAATAATCTTTATGCAATAAGTTTGAAAAATCATAAAGTTCTATGGTCATATAAAGTTGGTTCGGACATATCAAGTAATCCATTTTTAAATGACAGTTTGATATTTTTCGGCTCCGATGATGAATATATGTATTGCCTGAACAGAACCGATGGTTCATTGAGATGGAAATATAAAACTAATAATTACATCTGGTCTTCTCCGCTGGAGTTCAAAGGAAAGCTCTACTTCGGAGGCAACGATGGTTTCTGTTATGCTTTGGATGCACTTAAAGGTACTGAAGTGTGGAAAGTGAAAATTGGAGCTGAAGTCCGCTCAAGTCCAGCTTTAAAAGATTCTCTACTGTACATAGGTTCCATTGGTGATACTTTTGGTTATATGCATGCTCTGAAAATTAAAGACGGCAGTGAATTATGGAAATATCAGGTAAAAGAAGGTGTCTCTTCAACTCCTGCTCTCGATGATTCAACAGTTTTTTTTGGTGCTTGGGGAAAAAATGTATATGCTCTGAATTCAAAAACAGGAGCATTAAGATGGGAATGTGCTACAGAAAGCTCTGTGTTCTCTTCTCCTGCAATTGATAAAAACATGGTATATGTTGGTGGTTTCGGTAATTTATTTTATGCAATTGAAAAGAAAACCGGAACAATGAAATGGACATATAAAACAGATGCAGAGACTTATTCATCACCAATTATTTGCGATTCCGTCCTGTATTTCGGAGACCTTGGCAATAAAATTTACGCACTCGACAAACGAACTGGAAAATTATATTTCGATTATAAAACAGGCGGACCCATCACTGGTGGCTGTGTGATTTTCGAAAGAAAAATTTATTTCGGATGTGATGACGGTAAACTATATATGCTGAGATAACAAGCAACCAGGAAAATTAATTTTAATAGTCCAATTTAGCAGTTTAAAAAATTGCAAGATTTATCTTTGTCAATTTTTCTTAATCAGCTTACCTGTCCCGGTTATTTTCTGTGTCAAATCAGGTGGATTTCCCCAATATTCAATATTTCCGCTACCAGAAATTTTAGCATCAAGTTTGTTTGTTGCTTTAAGTAAAATTCTACCCGAACCACTATTAGACGCCATCGCATTTACTGCAGAAACTCCTGACAAATCAATAATACCGCTTCCGGAAAGTAAATATTTTCCATTCATTGAACTGCCTGACTTTCCGAGTATTCTTCCTGAACCAGAACATGTATCTTGAAGAAATTTTGAATATATTTTGTTAATTGCTATTATACCGGTTGAACTTAGAGAAAGATTAATAGTATTAAAAGCACCAAGTGAATCAATAAGAATTGCACCACTACCAGTATTCGTTATCTGACAATCTGTTGTTACAAAATCCATTAATTCTATATTACCTGAACCGGTTAAGTTTAACCATAATGTACTCCCCTGAATAAACGAATTTTGCATAATAATTTTTCCGCTACCATTGTTGGTCAATTCAGAAATGTCAGGTATAGTGATGTAAACATTCATTACCGAAGGAGCAATGATTCCTTTTGAGGAAATTGTTAATTTCTTTATCGAAACCGAAGTATTTTCAAGTACATTATCAAGAAAATTATCATCAACTTCAATTTCAACTTTTTGTGGTGACCCAGATGAGACATACACTTTTGCCATATTTTTCAAAATAATAGAATTGAATGAACTCAATCCGGTAATCTCTTGTCTGACAACAACTCCAGAACCTTGTATCGGCTCATAGCAAGAGTTAAAGCTAAAGAAAATCACACAAATGAATATAATAAAATATATTTTCATTTTCTACTCCAAAAATACTTAAATTAACACAATTTCAAAATTTTAATATATGCAAATTATTTCAGATTAAGAAATAATTATTACATGGTTAACGGTTCAAATTCTTCAGGTCCATGCTTGATTTTCTTTAACAATAAGAATACAAATAAAATTGATAAAACAATATAAATTGTTGTAAATAGAATTAATGAAAACCAAACTTCTGAAGATGCTACAACTTTAGAAATCGCATCATCAGTCCTTAATATTTTATAAACAGCCCATGGCTGACGACCAACTTCAGCGGCAATCCATCCGCAAAGATTCGCTATATGTGGCAATGCAAATGCAGGTATCAAAAGTTTCAAATACCATTTCGTTTCAAAAAGTTTTTTTCTCCATAGCAAAAAGATGCTAAATAAGACAATCCCTATAAATGCCATTCCAATAGCAACCATAATATGATAAGTCTGAAATGGAAGTTGAATAGGTGGTAATTCATCTTTAGGAAAGTCATTTCTACCTTTGACAGGAGCAGAAAAATCACCGTAAATCAACCAAGATAAAAACCCTGGCCACTTCAAACCAATTATCCTTTCATTTTCAACATCCAGATAACCGATAAAGTACAAATCTAAAACAGCTGTGTTGAAATGCCCCTCGAAAGTTGCAAGCTTCTCAGGTTGATATTTCACTACTTCCATAGCACTTCTGTGACCTGTCTCAAGCTGCAAAAATGCCGCAAGAGTAGCTAAAAACAAAGCAATTCTCATCGAAGATTTTGCAAAATCAATATGTCTCCTTTTTACCAAATAATAAGCAGCAACGCTCATCACAAGGAAAGCTCCTGTCAACCATGATGCACTTATTACATGAGAAAATCTTTCAATAGTTGAAGGATTGAATACCATTGCCCAAAAGTCAGTAATTTCGGCACGCATTATTCCACCTTCATTAACAATATGAAATCCTGCCGGAGTTTGCATCCATGAGTTTGCTACTATAATCCAAAAAGCACTTAGAGTTGCACCAAGAGCAACCATACATGTCGAAAAAAAATGCATTTTTGGACTGACCCGATTCCAACCAAAAATCAAAATCCCTAAAAATGTTGATTCAAGAAAAAAAGCAAAAATTGCTTCTGCGGTAAGTGGTGAACCAAAAATATCACCTACATACCTTGAATATGTAGCCCAGTTTGTTCCGAATTCAAACTCCATAACTATACCTGTGGCTACACCAACTCCGAATGTCAAAGCAAAAACTTTTGTCCAAAACTTTGCCATTCTCTCGTAAAGCATATTTTTTGTTCTAAGAAAACGCCACTCCATTATTACAAGTATTACTCCCAAACCGATACTCATCGGTGGAAACAAAAAATGAAATCCGGCAGTTATACCGAATTGTATTCTGGCTAACAATTCAACATCCATTATTTTATCTTCAATTTATTTTTAATACAACAAGTAAATTAAAAAAAAAATGTGAATAAAATAAATTTCTTAAAATAAAAATTGGAACGATATATTAATTTTATTATTAATAATTCAAACATCATTGATTAACAAGATAATAATTCGACCTTTAAGTTCTTTTAATTATAGATATTAGCTTTTCACTGAACCAACATACAGATACTCTGTCTTACATTCCTTAAATTCAACATGATAATATAATTATGTATTAAATTCTTCGATTATTAAAATAATCGTTATTTTACAATAACAATTTTTTTTGTTTCAGAACCAACAATCACAAAATAAATACTGATAGGCATATTCGAAACATCAATTCGTTTGAGCTCATTAGAATTTGCTCCAACAGATAAAACACATTGCCCAAGAGTATTATAGATTTTTATACTATTATTTTCCGAAAGTTCGAAACTTTCAGAAAGTTTTAATTCAATATAATCCGATGCTGGATTTGGATAAATACTTATTATATTATCTTGTTTATTTGAATCATTTACTCTAACATCACTACCAAGAAACCATGGTTTTGAAGTTTCATCATTAACGAAAAAATCAAGCAATAATTTAGCTACTTTCAATCTACCAGACGTTGAAGGATGAGTGCCATCAGTTCCAAAATCTTCTCTTAACCAGAATAGCCCGTCGTTTCTTTCTTTCTCTCCCTTTGCCCAAAGATAAGGACCCCAAGATAACCATGGAGCTTTTGGACTTTCACCAGAATATCTCAATGAATCATCACCACTTATTTGTTCTTCAATGAGCCACTTTACTGAAAATCCCGATTCATAAGCATAAGGTTCAGGATTAAGAGTTGATGTGGCATAACCGCCGTATGTCCTGCTCGACAGATAAGCTATTTTTAAATTTGGAAATTTGTTTTTTAATACTTGAACAATTATTTTCAAATCACTTTTCAGCATTTGAGCATGAACAGGAAATGCTTGGTTTGGTTGTGCATTAGCTTCCTTTAACCAAACCACCTGTACTTGATTAGCAGTTACATTTTGTTGCTGCAATCTTTGCTCAACAACTGTCCAAAAGTTAGCTAACGGGTCTTTGATTATAGAAGCTGTTTGACCTCCTTGTGCACCATCAACAATCTGCAATTTAGGATTCTTCATTTGAAAAGTATCAGCTATCATCTTAAAAGCAGAAAATTCCTGTGTGCAATTCGACATCCCAATTGATAACAAAACAATTTTACCTTTATCATTTGGCACTCCAGTATTATCCAATGGAACTATTGAATTTGCAAAGTCAATACCGGCACTATTATGAGCATCAGGTCTCGCGTTTTCGCCGTTCGGATATAATCCGCCTTCATAACTTTTCCATTTTGTTTCTCCCATTTCGGTTAAGGGCAAAGTATCTTCAGGTTGGACAATGACCTCTTTATACAAATTAATATACTTAGGTTTTCGCATTTCTTCAATGTACTTTTCGGTAACATACGTATTATTTTCTATCCTCGCATCACCCCAATTAGGATAAGCACCAACAGGCCAGTTTGCATCTATATAGCAAAAACCTTTTATCTCTTTGTGAACATCAATAAACTCGAAAAACTTTGCAAACCAGTTGTTCCAATCGTTGATACCATCTTGATTATCAGAACTTATATTTATTCCTTTCGCAGACGTCTCACTCAAGAAAACTGGTTTGCCTTTTTCCCTTGCCATAGCAAGAAATCTTTCGGATTTACCTTTTTTGGTTAAGTTTCTACCTGTACCATTCGGCAATGATTGGTCAAAATGAGAAGCATCAAAAACATCCAAACCAAACCAATCTACATAATCATCTCCCGGATACCATCTTGCTCCACGTGTATCAACTGAATCAAAATCATTGGGAGCATCTGGTTCATAGCACCAGTTAACAGCAATTGAATCCCTAAAACCTTTGCTCGCAAACATATTCACAATTTTTCTGAACATTGTTACATAGTAATATGGATGATATCCTCCTCCATTCCAACCAGGTCCAGAACCATTAAATTCTCCACCTATTCGAAGAAACATTTTCCGATTATAATTTTTACATAAAGTTATTATACTGTCAAGTATCCAATCATGTGTATTTGATACTGCTATTATGCTATCTGTTGCACTTCTGTTATCAACAAAAAACAAACTTAATTCGGGTATGAATCCAACTGAGTCAGCAATGTGAAAAAAATTATTTAGCCCTTTTAATGTATTAGCCGGACCACGTTCACCAGGAACACTGAAAAAGAAACCTCGAACAGCAGGTTGAATTGTTGAATCATTTAAAGCATTTAAATATCCTGCGAGTGGGTCTGGATTATCTGCAAAAGTCATTGTCTGTACGCCATGATATACTTTTCCGTCTTCGGGTTCAAGCAAAGCATTTTTTTCAACATCAATATTGCAACTATCCTGCCAACCAATTTCATCTCGATTTATTACCCAACCATCTTCTAAAAGCTGTTTGCCATTAATTTGATTCATTGGGGAATAATAAACTGTATCTTTTCCACCATTAGTAACAAAATCATTCCATGAAACCCAATAAACAAAATCAGGATATTTTGACTTAATCTGATTTATTAATGACATATAATCAAATGACTGAATTTTATTTAAAACTGTATTGCGGTCAGGTCCAAATTCTGAAATAACCAATGGTTTGCCTTTAGATTTCAATTGATTGTAATTAACAACGTCTAAAGTATCGGAATAAATATCAACACTAATTATATCAACATATTCATCACCCGGATAATTATTCAATTCATCCTTGAAAGCCGGATTTGAGACTTTTTTTGATTTTGCTGTTGCAGAATAAACCCATAAAATATTGTTCAATCCTTTGAAATAAGTAAAATAGTTATACATGTGTCTCCATACAGAAATGTAATCATTTCTATCAGGTAAAGTTGTTGACTTTGAACCCCACCAGAACCAAGTACCATTCATCTCATGTAATGGTCTCCAAAGAACGACAACTCCTGAATCCTGAAGCTGTTTTAAACCCACTGCTATACTATCAAGATATGCTATCCACTTTTGATTGGCAGTTGTTCCATTTGTTATTAGGTCTAAAAGATTTTCGCTGTTCCTTAAATCATTCTGATTCCCACCAGTCCATGGATTATTTGCAGACCACATCAATGCGACCAAACCACCTTGCCGAAAGTGAGAAATTAATGGTTTATTTGTTTCAAGAATTTTATATAATTTTTGTGGATAATCTCTTTCATAGTCTGCTCCGACAATACCGACCCATTTATTTGTTTTATCATGAAGTTTTACAATTAAACTATCGTATGCAACAGATTCATCAATTCCATTATATGTCATTTGTCCGCTTATAATTTTTTTATTGGTTTTCTTACTCAATGAATATAGATAATTCAAAATACATTTTGTCTCTTTAGTCGCATTTGGATTGGATGTTGTTATTGTTTGCATAAGAGAATTATCATTCAGAATTTGTCCCCACGAATGTTCATCATTGCAAAAAATATTGTTATTAGTTAAGCTAATACTAATAAAAAAACAAATAATAAGTAATATTTTTTTCATACCGCATCAAAATTTGTTAATAAGTAATATTCCATTACCAAATTAACACAAATCAAGATATTTGGTTGCAAAATTATTTTTTAAACACGATTTATTTTCTTAAAATTATTGAAAATTATAGCACTACTTGAAGCAACATTAATTGATTCAACGTTCTCAGAAATAGGTATGTGAATTACTTTGTCACATATCGAAAGAACTTCTTTTGAAACACCTGTCCCTTCAGAACCGAAAATAATGACAGATTCTTTTTTAAATTCATATCTATCAATTGGAATTGAATTATGTGTTATTTCCGATGCAACTATTTCAAATTTACTCTTCGTACTTAATTCTTTTAAATCTTGACATAAATTCATGGATTGAAAATGCTTAACAGAGAATACTGTCCCCATTGAAACCCTCACTGCTCTTCTTAAAAATGGACTACTCGTCGCTTTATCATAAACAATTGATTTAAAACCAAAGGCAACTGCATTTCGAATGATTGCTCCCACATTTTCGGAATTCACAATTCCATTCATTACAACAATCGGAGATTTCAAATCAAGTAAAGCAGTTTGTTCAGGTATTCTTCCTATTGCCATAATTCCCTGATGCAAACGAAAACCGACAATCAGACTCATAATACTCTTTTCAGCAGTAAATTGGGATTCTTCAGGAATATTTTTTTGCTTGAACATTTCAGCAAATAAATCATAAAATGTAGGCAATGCAAAAAAAGATAAAACATCAAGATTGCTTTGCAACAACTTTTTTGTAGTGATGGAACCTTCTGAAAGTAAGATATTATTCTTGGAGTGAGGAAAAAAAACACTTCTCAAGTTTCGGTAGCATCCGATTCTTGAATCATTAACATCGGTAATCTCAATCATATAAAAAAATTGGGCTGACCAATTTCAGGAGCAGCCCAATTATCGAATAATTGAATTACTTCTTAGCTGCTGGTTTTTTTGGTGCAGCTTTTTTTGCTACAGCTTTTTTAGGAGCAGCGGCTTTTTTTGGTGCAGCTTTTTTAGGAGCGGCTTTAGCTACTGTTTTCTTAGCTGTAGTTTTCTTTGCAACTGCTTTCTTAGCTACTTTTTTAGGAGCGGCTTTTTTTGCTGGTGCAGCTTTTTTAGCTGGTGCAGCTTTTTTTGCAGCTGGTTTCTTTGGAGCAGCTTTTTTAACTGCTGGTTTCTTTGGAGCAGCTTTTTTAGCTGCTGGTTTCTTTGCTGTTGGCATATTAACCCCTTTTGTGATATTAGTAATTAGTTCAGATACAGATTTGCCCTGTAAAAAGAGCAATAAATAATCACGGCTGCCAGCTTTCGAATCCGTTCCGCTCATGTTGAATCCCCCGAACGGATGGACATCTACGACGGCACCAGTGCATTTCCTATTTAAATAAAGATTACCTACATGAAATTCTTTTCTTGCTCTGTCGAGTTTTGCTCTGTTCATTGAGTAAACTGCCCCAGTCAGTCCATATTGTGTGTTGTTTGCAATTTGCAAAGCATGGTCATAATTTTCAGCTTTTATAACTGCTAACACCGGACCAAAAATTTCTTCCTGAGATAATCTTGCCATCGGGTCAATATCAATAAACACTGTTGGTTTAATATAATAACCCGGTAGTTCCTGAATTTTATATCCACCTGTCAATAACTTACCTTCCTTTTTCCCAATTTCGATATAATCCAATATGGAACGCTCAGAAGCCGCATTAATAACAGGACCGGAATAAAAGTTTTCTTGTGGATCACCTGATTGTAAAGATTCCACTGCAACTTTTAGTTTTGCGACAAATTCGTCATAAACTTTTTTGTCAACAATTGCCCTTGAACACGCAGAGCATTTTTGCCCCTGGAACCCAAATGCAGATACGGTTACACCTTTTACTGCATCTTCAATCTTTGCTTCCGAATCAACTATGATAGAATCCTTACCTCCCATTTCAGCAATTACTCTTTTAATCCAAATCTGTCCTTCGGATTTCTTTGCTGCCAGTTCGTTGATTCTGAGTCCAACTTCCATTGAACCTGTAAAGGTAATAAATCTTGTCTTTGGATGTTCGACCATAAAATCACCTGCTTCTGCTCCACTTGCTACTAAGAAATTCAAAACTCCCTTTGGCAAACCAACTTCATGCAAAATATCAGTAAGTAACCTTGCCATCATTGGTGAATCAGATGATGGCTTCATAACCACAGTATTACCCGCTACAATTGCAGCTGTTGTAATACCAAGCATAATTGCCCATGGAAAATTCCATGGTGGTATGCAAAGACCAACACCTAAGGGAATATAAAAGTAGCTAAGCTTTTCACCCGGATATGGAGTCAATGGTTGCTCCTGTGAATACCGGATTGCTTCACGTGCGTAAAACTCGAGAAAGTCTATACCTTCACAAGTATCAGCATCAGCTTCAGCAAAATTCTTTCCTGTTTCGGAAATCATCCATGCATTTATCTCAAATCTTCTCTTGCGACAAATCTTTGCCGCATCCAGAAGATATTTCGCTCTTCGTTCCGCAGGTACATATTTCCAAGTTTCAAATGCTTTCGCTGCAGATTCTATTGCTTGCTCTGCTTCTTGTTTACCTGCCTTTTGAAAAATACCAATTATTTCTTTTGGATTTGCTGGATTAATTGAATATGTCTTCTTTTCGGTTACAGATGGTTTACCATCAATTAGATTCGGATACTCTTTTCCTAATTTCTTACGAACTAATTTTAATGCTTCTTTTTGTCTTTCTAAATTTTTCTTTTTAGTAAAATCTAACGGCGTTAAATTTGCAAACGGCCCGACTTTCATAAAATTCCTTTAAAGTTTTCAACATTTTTACTTTATGCCTAACTCAAAATTACGAAAGAGATTTAAGATATAAAATATTTTTTTTTATTTTTTTATCAAAAATTTATCCACACCTTTTCTACCAAAATTTTTCATCAAAATTATTTTTAAAAAATTTACTTCCAAATTTTTTCTTTCCTATATTAATTTTTTTTTTTAAATAATATCTCACATAATAAATATTCTTTGAAAACCTACTGTTTATCAGCTTCTCGGAGGATTAACATCTTTTGAAAAAAAATTGTTTTTATCTTATAATTTTTAATTTGTCTCCTTCTGAAAAAATATTTTTACACTTTACACCATCAAACTCAAAAAAAATTCCATAAAAAAAATTTAAAAAATTTTTTAAAACTGACTAAAAAAATTGATTGTTTGATGTTTTTCTCAAATGAATATGTGTAAAATCAAAAATTATACTTAATTTTGAATTGAATTTCAGATATAAAAAAATATTTATGAGAACTACAACAGCGTATATTAACAAGAAAAATTTAAGATATAACATCAAACGTATCCGTGAACTTTCTCCGGGTTCGGCTATAATGGCAATCGTTAAAGCCAATGCCTACGGTCACGGACTTTTAGGTACTGCACAAATATTAAGATATGATGGAATTGAATTCCTCGGAGTTGCTTTCGCTAATGAAGGCGTTATGCTAAGAGAATCCGGTGATACTCAACCGATTATTGTTTTAATTCCATCATTCCCTGATGAAGCTCAATACTTCTGCAAATATGATTTACAGTCAGCCATCTCTTCTGAGGAGTTTTTATTAGCTTTATCAAAAGAAGCTCAAAAAAGAAATGTTTTAGTGAAAACACATCTCCTGATTGATACCGGAATGCACAGAGATGGGATTGATGCCGATAACGCTGTGGAATTTATGAAACAGTATGGCAAATTACCTAATATTGATATGCACGGTATTTGTACTCATTTTGCAACTTCACCGACCAACATCGACTATGCAAAAAAACAACTTAAACTTTTTAATCAGACTCTTACTCAATTGAAAGAAGCTGGCTTTGAATTTAAATACATTCATGCTTCAAACTCCGGTGCGATTGCAAACCTGCCTGATGCTTATTTCAATTTAGTCCGTCCCGGTTTAGCTCTTTATGGCTATGCTCCTTCTGCCGAAGTAAGAGAAAAATTAAAAGTCAAACCAATTATGACTTTAAAAAGTCAGGTTGTTGTAACCCGCAGAATTCAAGCTGGAGAATCTGTCAGTTACGACAGACTATTTGTTGCAAAAAAACCTACAACCATCGCTACCGTCCCAATAGGATACGGAGATGGTTACTTCAAAACTCTCACAGGAAGAGCACAGTGCCTCATTAATGGCAAGAGGTATCCTGTAGTTGGTTCTATTTGTATGGATGAAATAATGGTTGATTGCAATGATGATGAAGTAAAACCAGGTGATGAAGTCGTTTTAATCGGAAAGCAAGGTAGCGAGGAAATCCTTGCTGATGAAATTGCAGGTTGGGTTGGCACCATCCCTTATGAAATCACTACTGCAATTTCAGCAAGAGTTAGCAGAGTTTACATTGAACCTGTTTTGGACTGATATATATATAATATAAGGTTAACAATTTTTTTAAATGAAATATGTATAAAATAAGGTTACCGAATTTTGAAGGACCGTTTGATTTGTTGCTTTACTTTATAAAACGCGACGAATTGAATATCTATGATATTCCGATAGCTAAGATAACAGAGGAATATCTTAAATATATTCGCCTGATGCGCTTTTTCGATTTGGAACTTGCTGGAGAATTCCTTGTTATGGTTACTACACTTATGTACATCAAAGCACAAATGTTGTTACCAAAAGCTATCAATGAAAATGGTGAAGAAATTGAAGACCCCAGAACTATTTTAGTACAAAAACTTATCGAATACAAACAATTCAAGGAAGCTTCATTTGACTTACAAAGTATGGCAGAAAATCAAAAATATGTGTATTATAGAAAACTTTTTGCTGAAAGTTCTCCGCAGTCAGAAAATCCAGATGATGTATATTATGAAAATTCTACATTATTTGATTTATTGAAAGCATTCAAAATTGCTATCGAAAGAAGTCAGGGAGTTATTACAGAACATATTGTTAATATTAAAAAAGTTTCCATCGCTGAAAAAGCATCTTTAATATTACAAACTCTTAAGATTAATAAGAGACTAAGTTTCTTTAACCTAGTAAAAAATGAAAATAGAAGCAATATTTTGATAACTTTTCTTGCTATTCTTGAAATGATTAAGGATAAACTGATTTTCATCGTTCAGGATTCTCATTTTGAGGATATCGTAATCATAGAACGACCTGATAATGTATTTGACTCTGATTTGGTATATGAAACTAATATGAATATTGAAAATAATTAGAATTAAATTGATATGGAAATTAAACCACCTTTTTTAAATTTATCAAAAGATGAACAAAAATCAGCTATTGAAGTACTCCTTTTTGCCGCTGAAGAACCATTAACTTTGAAATATTTATTTGACTTGCTGATTGTCAATATAGCAACTTTAAATTTCGATGATGGAGATTCAGAAAACAGTGACGATAAACCAAAGCAAATCTCTTTTGCTCAGGAAATAATGAAAAAATACAATATTGCACCTGAGTACTTTCTGGAACTAATCAATGAAATCAATATTGACCTTGTTGAAACAAACAGACCATTTCAAATAATCAATATTGCCGGTGGATACCAATTCGCTACACGTCCGGAGTATGGCGAACTCTTGCAAAGATTGACAAGAACCAAATCTAAAAGAAAATTTTCACAAGCATCTCTCGAAACACTTTCAATCATCGCCTATAAACAACCGGTTACCAAAGCTGAAATAGAACAGATTAGAGGGGTAAACTCCAATGAAATAGTTAATACACTTTTAGAAAAGAACTTTATTAAAATTGTTGGCAGAAAAGATGCTCTCGGAAAACCACTTTTATTTGGAACCACACCCTTATTTTTAAAAACATTTGGTCTGAAAAGTCTGGAAGACTTACCAAAACTCCGAGAAATTGAAGATATTGCTTCTGACGAAAGCAACATTACTTCTCACATTGAAGTTACTTTGGACTTAACTGATGAGGAAAATGCAAAAGCAATTCAGGAAACCATTGATGAAGTTTATGGCATTCCGGATTTTACAGATGACAATACAGATGATGATGTAAATCTTACAAAGCTCGATTCTTCAGAAGAATATGACATTGACTATTTAAATGAGGAATCCGAAGATGAATCCTCTGAAGATGAATTCACTATTTCAAAAAATCAAGCTGAAAAAATGACTTGAGCTTTATCTGAAAAATGTTATATCAATCTTTGTATTTTTAACAACAACATTCCCCGGCGAAGGAAATTGTCCGACAACTGTGTTTCGCAAATATGTTGCAGCATAAATTTCATCATAAGTACTGTTTATTGTTCCTAATTGAAGATTTGATGCTTCAAGAATCGCCTCTACCTCAGCCAATGTCTTTCCAGTCAGATTTGGTACCTCAATTTCAGCTTCCATACCTTTACTTACAACCAGATTAACATAATCGCCAAATGAAATAGTCTTTCCCGGTCTGATATTTTGACTAATTACTGTGTCCACTCCCACCGAATCGCTAAATACATATTCAATATTACCTATGTAAAGCCCCCTTTCCATCAGTGCCACCCTTGCATACCTCAGTGGCTTGAACATTATATTTGGCATTATCACAGGTTCACCACCTTTACTTATAGTCAAATTGATATGGCGACCACTTTTTACCATCCTTTTAGGTTTTGGATTTTGATTTATAACATAATTCTCAGGATACTCATCATTATTTTGTTCCGTATAGATATGATAATTGAGTCCTGCCTGCTCAAGTTTGGCTTGCGCTTCGTGTAACGGAAGTCCCGTAACATCAGGCACAGTAACAATTTCCCCTCCGTGAATCCATGCTGGCAAAATCCATGAATCCAAAATAAAAAAAATAATTAACAACGACACACAAAATCCCCCAAAGATATATGCGTGTGGTTTATATTCCATTAATTTTTCTTTATCTATTTTCATAAATTCTGAATATTTACATCAATTATTTTACAAATTATGAAAAAAGATTATTATAAAATAATTTAATAGTTTAAAATTCACATATAATTGATAAATTTTATTAATCTTAATTTGCTTCTTTCTCTTATCATAATTAAATTACATTTTTTTTATTACCTTATTATATAAATTATGGCAAAGAAAGCAATAAAACATAGCGGGAAAAATCCGGGATTAACAAAAAAAACCGGAGACAATCAATCTGTCAAAATTGAACTAAAGGATTTACCTTTCTGGATAATTTCAATTTTGTTCTTAGTAACAACAGCAATTTTCTTCTGGGACCAATTGTTTAGCAATACTTTTTTCTGGGAAGATTTTGTTGAGCAATTTTACCCTATACAAACTTTTGCAGCACAGTCATTTTCCAACGGACAAATACCATTTTGGAATCCTTATACTTTCTGTGGTATGCCATTCTTTTCTGATTTACAGGTTGGATTCTTTTATCCTTTGAACCGATTGACAATGATTTTTCTTGATTCAGGAGGACATTTATCAGTTTGGGGTTTACAATTTATTATCATCCTGCATTTTCTCATAGCACAGTTAAACATGTATTTTTTAACAAGATATTTGAAGGTCTCTTCCATTGGTTCAATTATCGCTTCAATTTCTTATGCTTTTTCTTTGTCTTTGGTATTACATGTTATACATCCTATGATGGTTTATCATCTTGCATGGTTCCCATTGGTCATTTTATTCTTCCTTAAAGCAATAACTGAAAACAAGATTAAATTTGGCATTCTTTCAGGTTTGATTTTTGGCATTAGTATGCTTGCTGGACATCCTCAAACAATTTTATACCAGGCACTTTTTCTGGGACTCCTATTCCTATGGTATTTCGTAGCTGAGATTAGAAAAAACGGATTTAAAACAAAGGAATCCGTGAAATTTATTATTGCAGGAATTTTACCTTTTATTATTTCGTTATGTATTTTTTCTGTTCAATATCTCCCGTCCCAAGATTTGGCAAATTATTCAAAAAGAGCCGAAGCTACTTATGAAGCCGCTACTGAAGGTTCTCTTGAATTTGAACAAATTTATACTTCTTTGGTCCCAAAATTATTTGGATTTACCGAAGGCAGTGGTGACAAAAGTGTTCCCTATTATTTAGACAACAAACCTTATTACTACTATTGGGACACAGCTTTTTATTTTGGTCTGACTGCTTTGATTCTTGGATTAATAGCAATATTAAGCGGATATAAAAACAGAATGACTGCTTTCCTGATTTTTATATCTATCTTTGGCTTATTGTTCGCACTTGGTGATAACTTTTTTTTATTTAAAATATTTTACAATCTTCCATTTTTCGGATTACTCAGAATACCTGCAAGAATTATGTTTTTTTCTGTTATTGCTTTTTCAATATTAGCTGGTTTCGGGTTTGATACAATTATTAAAAATATTTCAAATAAAAAATTCATTTTAAAAATCATTATTGCTTCATCTGTCCCCTTGCTGTTTTCTATTCTTATTGCAAGCGGAGCTTTACTGAAATCACTCGACTCTCCCGAACAATATATATCAAATATTCAAAGTTATGGTACAATTGCTCTTGTTTTCATTTTATGTGTCGTTATTGTTTTATTGCTTTTATATAAAAACATTTTAAAACCCATTGCGGCAGGAGTAATTTTAATAATATTAACTTTTATTGACTTATACACCCAGGGGGCATCTTTTAATAGCAGTCCCAATAATCCTGAAAATTCCTACAAACTCAATAAGCAATTAAAGGATTTGTTCGTCCCGAAGGATAAGAATAATTTATTCAGAATATCAATGCGACATTATAATCCAAGCTATATGGCAATGATGAGAAACCAAGGAATGATTGATAAAATAATGCTCGTTGAGGGCTACAATCAGTTAGTTTTTAATCATATCCCTCCACCAACTGATGTTAAAACTATCCACGATTTGTATAATGTTAAATATGAAATCTCGTTTAATCCTGAAACTCAGCAATTCGGCTTTGTGGAAAGGAAAGGATATTTTCCGAGAGCATGGATGACTTACAATACAATCATATCAACTCCCGAAAAAATAAAAAATACTATGCAAAATTCTGTTATAGATTATTCTAAAACTGTCGTTCTTGAGGAAAATATTGTTACGAATAATAAATATTTTGATTCATTGTCAATGGGGAAAGTTACAATTAACGATTTTCAGAATAATAGTTTGTCTTGTAGCGTCAGTACTCCAAAAAGCGGTGTTTTGGTATTCAGTGAAATATGGTATCCTGACCGCAAAGTATATGTTGATGGTGTGAAGTCAAAAATATTAAAAGCAAATTACTCTTTCTGTGCTGTACAAATTCCAAAAGGCACACATAAGGTTGATTTGAAATATGAGTCAGAAAAATTTACAATTGGTTTATATCTTATGCTCGGAGCAATATGCTTGTCGTTAGTCGGATTAATTTTATTGCGAAAAGAATAGAATGCTCGAAAAAATTTACATAAAGAATTTTGCTCTTATTCCTGAACTTGAACTTGATTTTCATCAAGGACTGAATATAATTACTGGTGAGACGGGTGCAGGAAAATCTATAATTGTTGATGCTTTAATGTTGCTTTTAGGAGAAAGAGCTTCTACCGAATATATAAGGCAAGGTGAGAAGAAAGCTATTATTGAGGGTGTCTTTAATATTCCCCCATCAAACAATGTGATAGCCTGGTTTAAAACTGAAGGTTTCGATTTAGAAGATGAGAAAGTAATTATTCGAAGGGAAATCACTGAGAAAAACAGCAGGGCATTTATTAATGATACACCTGTTCAGATAAATTCTTTGAAAAAGCTTGGTGATTTTCTTGTTGACTTCCATGGGCAACACGACCACCAGATTCTTCTCAAACCTGAAAGTCATATTGAACTTCTTGATATTTTTGCCAAAGTTTCTGATTTAAAAAATGATTATTATACTTCTTATGTCAAACTCAAAGAACAAATCGAAAATCTGCATACAACCAAAAAGAAGGAAAAAAGTCTCAAGGACAGGATAGATTATATCAATTTTGAATTGAAGGAAATTGACAAGATAAATCCGAAAATTGATGAGGATATTCTAATTGAAAATGAACTCAGAATCAAAGAAAATGCGGAGTTGCTTTTTCAGCTGTCTTCCGAAATCTATTCAATTTTGTTTGATGATGAAAACTCTGTTTACAGCAAACTGCAAATTGTACGTAAGCAACTGAATCAAATAGTACGGATTGATACTAAGTTCGAACAATTTATAAATGATTTCAACAGTATTCTTGTTAATATTGAAGAGCTCTCAAATTTTGCAAGTAGTTACAAATCAGAAATTGATTTTGATGCCTTATCTGTCGAGGAACTTCGCGAAAGATATGTTTCTCTTAAAGGATTGACCAAAAAATATGGCAGTATAAAAAATGCAGTTATCAAACGTGAGGAACTGATATCTGAGCTACAGCTTGCCGAAAATTTTGACGATGAAATAAGACGAATGGAGCAAGAGATACTAAGTCACAAGAAAATAGTCGAAGAAAAAGCCCAAAAACTTTCACGAAAAAGACAACAATCCGCATCTGTTTTAGAAAAGCAGGTTGTAAATACTTTAATTGAACTTGGTGTACCACATTCAGAATTCAAAGTGATTTTCAATCAAGAAAATGACAATTCAGATGATAAATATATTTTGTCTGTCACTACGAAATCTGGCAATGTGAGGTTGTTCGATAATGGATGGGATATTGTTGAATTTTATATTTCGACTAACAAGGGTGAATCACCCAAACCACTTGCTTTGACTGCTTCTGGAGGAGAAATATCAAGAGTGATGCTTTCGATTAAGTCTATTGCTGCAGATAGTGAAAATTTACCTATGCTTGTCTTTGATGAAATTGACTCTGGCATTAGCGGAAGAATTGCTCAAAAAGTCGGCTTTGCAATGAAAAAGCTTGCCCGGAAACATCAGATTATTTCTATAACTCACTTACCTCAAATTTGTGCTTTAGCTGATAAAAACATTCACGTGGAAAAGTTCGAAACCAACGGCAGGACAATCATCTCAGCACATTCACTTACCAAAGAGGAAAAACTCAAAGAGACTGCCAGACTTATCAGTGGTGAAAATATTACTGAGTCATCTTTAAAAAGTGCAAGAGAGCTTGTTGATGCCGAGGTTCAGTAATCCTGTATTTAGATAATTGAAGTTCACTGAGTTATCCTACTTTTTATTGAATGAATCTTTCCTTCCGAAATTACATACTGTAATTAAATCGAAAATTATTTTGAAGAGTTTATAAATTTACAGTCAGTAGAATACTTTCCACTTTCCACTTTCCACTTTCTACTATCAGTAACTATCTTATAATAACTAAGTATTCTTAACAAGGCTCTTTTACTACTTTATCCGAACCAATCACTTCAAGATTTAACGGTATTTGAATTTTCTTGCCGTTGTAATCTGCCTTAACTATAATTGTATATTTGCAGTCTTTGAATGTAGTTCTGGTACAAAAGCTGATATAAGCACTAAGGTCTTCTTCAGTTATTTCAGTTTTGCTGAGTTTAGCTTTTAAACAAGGGTCTGCTTCAATGCTAAGTTTTATCGGTGTAGTGATTTTGCTTCCGGGCAGAATTGATATATCGAATTTACCGCTCTCTCCCGGGAAGCAATTCAAAGAGTGTTTTTTAGCAAGTAAAAGAAAATCACAATCCTCGTATCCAGGAGCAACCATATCATTTGTTCTGCTGGCTTCGTTGCATGCAAATGATGTAATTAATAAAACAAAAATTGAAAATAGTAAAATAGTGTTTAAATTTTTGAACTTTTTCATTTTATTTTCCTCATAATATATGTTTTACAAATTTATTATGAGTTCAACATTATAGTTATCGTAGTCTCAACATTATGATATTTTTGAACTGTTATTATTCCATTTTACGAATCAATAGTCTTTTTTGTTTCAAAAAAATAATTTTTGAAGATATTTTTCGGTAACAAGAAGAAACTAATATAAGATTTTTTGTAATTTGTGAAAATATTTATTATATATTGATAAAATTATGAGCGAAAATAAAACAGGTAAAAGTATAGCATTAATTCTTGCAATACTATTCTTAATGTTTTTCATCTTTATAAGTAATAGCAGTACCGATTCACTCGCTATGAAAATGACTGGGGTAGCTATTATGATGGCTGTTCTATGGGTTAGTGAAGCAATACCGTTGGGAGCTACTTCTTTGTTACCGATTGTTCTTTTCCCTTTATTGGGAATTTCCGAAGCTGGTTCTGTTGCATCTGAGTATTTCAATAATACAATTTTCCTATTTGTCGGAGGATTTTTAATTGCCATTGCAATGGAAAGCTGGAATTTGCATAGAAGAATTGCTTTGCTTATAATTATGTTTTTAGGTTCAGGGAGTTCGGGAATAGTACTTGGATTTTTGATTGCATCAGCTTTTTTATCAATGTTTATTTCCAATACTGCAACAGCTCTGATGATGTTACCGATTGGATTATCAGTTGTAACTAAGATGAATCAGTTGCATGCTGGTAAAGATGCCGACAAATTTGCCGTATCTATTATGCTAAGCATTGCTTATGGTGCATCTTTGGGAGGAATTGCTACTTTGGTCGGCACACCACCTAACCTTGCTTTTGTAAGAATATTTCAGATAAGTTTTCCTGATGCACCCCAAATCAGTTTTGGTATGTGGACTTTGCTTGTTCTGCCAATAACCGTAATTATGTTGCTGGTTGCATGGGTTTTGATGACTAAAATACTTTACAGAGTTAAGAATAATGCAGTGATTAGCAAAAGCATGGTCAAAGATGAATTTTTGACACTAGGAAAAACCAGTTATGAAGAGTGGGTGGTATTGGTTGTATTTGTCTTGACTGCATTGTTATGGATTTTTCGGACAGATTTGAATTTTGGTTTTGCAACACTTAGCGGATGGTCGAGTATCCTCGGCAATAACAAGTTCGTTGATGATTCGACAGTAGCAATTTTTATGTCCCTTATTCTTTTCGTTATACCATCGAAGAATTTTAAGAGTAAAAGATTACTGAATCTGGATGCATTCGGTAAATTGCCTTGGGAGATAATTTTGCTTTTTGGTGGTGGCTTTGCTCTTGCTTCTGGATTTCAGTCATCTGGTTTGTCCCAAATGATTTGTAATCAATTGGAAATAATCAAAGGACTGCCACCTTTGTTAATGATAATGATTATTAGTATAACTATGGCTGTATTGACAGAATTTACATCTAACACTGCAATAACTCAAACAATGTTGCCCATACTTGCCGCATTATCACTTGCAATGAAGCTAAATCCGATGCTTTTAATGATACCTGCAACTTTGTCTGCTTCATTAGCTTTTATGCTACCGGTAAGTACCCCACCAAATGCAATTGTATTTAGTTCAGGAAAAGTAACGATAAGACAGATGTTTAAAACCGGTCTGTTATTGGATATTATTGGAGTAATTTTGGTATCTGTGCTGTTTTATTACCTTGGAGACTTCATGCTCGGCATCAATCCGAATCAGTTCCCTTTATGGGCAGTCCCTAAGTAGTATAATTATTCAATAAAATATAAACCATTGTATGAGAATGAAAGAAATAATATTATTATCGAAATCCAACCAACAATCATCCGATTTCTGCTCAATGGCTCGTCATCTCTTATTGGTGGATGGTCAAGTTTAATAAATAGTCTGGTAATAACACCCCAAAAAAGCCAGCCAGTCCAAGATTTGTATAGAAATGGTGCATTTACTTTGATGAAATCCAGTGCTGGAAAAAAAATTTGTTTCAAGAAATAATATGATGTCCCAATATGCTCTAATTCAAGAGTTTCATGAATGATATTGAGGACACCAAAAGCACCCATTATCATAATCAGCCACCAAAAAATCTTTGCTATTTTGCCCTGAATCTTTCTTCCGAACATGGCATAAGCGATATGCCCCCCATCAAGCTGACCTATCGGCATCATGTTTAATGTCGTGACGAACAAACCAAACCAACCCACATTCAAAAAAGGATAATGGTATATTTCATTCATCGGTGGTAAAAAACCATTTGGATTTGCAAAGACACTACTCAAAATTGAATACAATAGCGTGTCTCCGTAAAACAACCCTTGAACAGGTATATCCCCATTGTTAAATACCAAATAATTAGGATGAATTTGATAAATAAAATCAATTGTTGGCAATGTCATTAAGCCATATATCAAGAATATCAAAGACATTATAAATCCACCGATAGGACCTGCTACTCCAATATCAAACAATGCCTTTCTCGTTAAAATAGGTGACCTTGTCCGTATTACTGCTCCGAAAGTTCCGAATAGTCCTATCAACCCGGGTGCAGGTGGGAAAGGTATGAAATATGGCAATGTTGCATCGATTTTATGATATCTTGCCGCAAAATAATGTCCAAACTCATGGGAGAAAAAAAACAGCATCATCAAAATTCCATAAGTTAGCCCATAAGCTATGTTTTCCAAATGTGTAAAATCTTCCCCCGCCCACTGCACACCAGCTATTGTTGTCGTAAGAAATGTAGCCAAAAAAAGAAATATGTGAAAGTAAACAGAATGTTTCTTCCTTTGCTGGTCTTTTGGTTCAAAGTATGAATTAAGTTCCTGACTCATATTAAATTTCAAATTAAAAAATTAATTCGAGTTAGAGACGGAAATTATAAAGTTTTAAGTTTTTATTATTTAATTAGCTTTCTTAACAACGAAAAGAAAAAGACAGATGAGCATCAGAGCAATTCCTGTTAAGCTTGTCAGTTCAATGCCTAACACTGGAAGCAGGAAGCAAGACGGCAATATTGCCCCAAAAGCTGAACCGAACATATCCGAACTGTAAAGTCTTGCGACTATTATCGAATTGTCTTTTTCGTATTGTAAAGATAAATTAGTAAAAAGTCCTCCAGCTAAAAATGAGATGACAAATATCAACGCAAATAAAACCGTATAAATAAGATACTCATTCAATAATAAATATGCAATTGTTTTTATAAATGGCAGTACAGTAAGCATTACAGCAAATAAAAAAAGCATTAAGCTGATTGACTTTCTTTGAGTAAGAAATTTTAGTTTATTACTTTTTCTATGAATAAACATAGCACCACATGACATTCCAAGCATAAAAAGTGCAAAAATAATTCCGATAATCTGATATAAATTCCCGAAAAGTATCTGGAAACTGAAAATTAGAATTATTTCCGATAGCATTAAAGCATATCCTGTCGAAAACATAATAAAATCGGATATGTTCAACCTAATGATAATCGCAAGAAAAACTATCAGCAGTGCTATGATTATCCAGATTTTATTTGTTTCAAAATAGCTTAAAAAGTAATCAATGTTTGAATAAAAAGCAACGGGTTTGAAATCAGTATTGATTTCAGCATTGCTGTCCAAAGATGCAATAATGAAATCAGCCCTTTGAAGAATAGAGAATTCATTCAGATAAAATTTATTGACATATTTTGTTTCGATACCTCTTGATTCAGTTTCCTTTGCTATACTGTAAGTAAGATTGTAATCAGATGCAAAAAAATGATTGGAAGAAGACGGTATAATTATAACTTTTTTGAAAACATTTTTCAAAGTGTTATAGATGATTGATTGTGAAACAACAGAATTTTTTCCTATATAATTTTCAGTTGCAGGCATTTTAAGAGAAATGACTCCTTTGTAAGTCAAATGCTTTTTTAATAGCTGAAAAAATTCTGTGGTATAAAGTCTGTTCAATTGTGCTGTAATAGGAGCAGGTGTATTTAATATGATAACATCATATTGCCTCATCTCTTTTGAAAGAAATAATCTGGGGTCATTAAAGATAAAATTAACAACATCAGAATTTTTTTTACTGGAATTATAATATTTTTTATCAATTTCATTGAGATATTCATTTTGTTCAATAATATCAAGAATATCAGGTTTATATTTCAAAATTTCATCAATAATTCCAAAAACAGCATTTCCCATTATCAGTATTTTTTTGGGATTCGGATGCTGAACCATTGCAAAATGTACAGTTTCCTCATTATTTATTATATTATTACTGGAAGCAGATAAAATCCCGGATTCGAACATATTTAGCTGGTTTCCTGTCCTTGTGATTGCCACATTTCCATAAGGCGTATCCCGATGTTCAATAAGTTTTTGCCCGGGAAAAAGAAAGTTTTTTGTATCAAGGTCAATATCATGAAGAAATAAACTTATGTAACCAGAAAGCAGAAAGCAACAAATTATAGAGTAAAATTGCTTATCATTTATGAATGAATAATAAATTAACAGCAACAAATTAGCAATCGTTACAAGAATGATAATCTGCAGTGAATTGAAGTAATAGACTAATATTAATCCTGCCAGAATAGAACCTAACATACTGCTAAAAGTTTCAATCGAATAGTTGTATCCTATCCTTGTTTTTTCATTATTACATGAACTTAGCTGTGTAAATAATGCACCTGAAATAAAGGTGAATGGTAATAATAAAAACAACATGACAAAGGATAACGGAACAATACCAATCATCTCACCAGGGATAAAAATTGAATACCACAATACCCTGAAACAAATTATTGAGAAAAATGGAAGAATCGTAAAAATGAGAAAAATGCCGATAATTTTTTTGGTCTCTGTTATCTTAATTAAAACTGAAGCTTTAGCCCCCAGACCTGTTAACAACAACCATATTGACAGAAAAATTCCTACTGAAAGCTCATTACCATTGACGACAGAAAGCAATTCCCTGAGAATTATTATCTGAAAGATAACAGAAGTAAGTCCTAAAGAAAAAACAAGATAAGTATTTGAAACTGTTCTTCTCATTTCATTTATTAAGTTACATTATCAATAAGTCTCTCTTCACATAAAGAAAATTTATCATAAAATATTAAAATAGCAATTTTAATTTTTCAAATAACCCAAAAATATCAATTTTTCAAAAGATTTCTAATAAAATTACCTAAATCTTATAATTATTAAAAATAATTTTAAAAATAATGAAATAATATTTGGCTAATTTCAGAAAAAACAATAAATTTGTAGTTCTTTGATGAGTAACTTCACAAAAATGTAATGTAGAAGTTAGTTTTATAACTATATAGGTGATAATATGAGTGAACGTCGTCTTTATGAAACGACATTTATAATCAACGCAGCACTTGAAGATAACGACATTGAAACTGTTATTTCGAAGGTTGCCGGTTATATTGAAAATCATGGTGGTCAGGTGCAGGAAATCAACAAATGGGGTAGAAGGCGCCTTGCTTATCCGATTAACAAAAAGTATAACGGCTATTATGTGCATATGATTTTTGATGCTAACAGCAACACTATTCCTATTTTGGAAAGATTTATGGTGCTTGAAGATACCGTTTTGAGGCATTTAACTTTGCAACTTTCTACTAAGTTACGTGAGTTCAGAGTTAAAAGAGCAGCTGAACAACAAGAAAGATTAGCAAGAAGTCTTGAAGAAGCGGCTGGTCAGGGTATCAAAATCGAACCTAAGCAAGATGTCGTTCAGACTGAAAAAGAAGCTGTTGATGCTTAATATCCCAACGGATTAATTAAGTATTTAAAATTAAGAATATTATTAAATTTATAAATGGCAAATTCTATGAAAGTAATATTAAGACAAGATGTTGATAATCTTGGGCAAATGGGTTCAATTGTTAACGTTAAGCCCGGATATGCTCGCAATTATCTAATTCCAAGAGAGCTTGCATACCATGCAACACCAAACGCCCTGAGAATTTTTGAGTTAGAGAAAAAACAATTTGAAAAAATCCGTGCTTTCGAAAAAGCCGATGCTGAGAAAATTTCTGCTCAAATCGCAGATTTACAAATCAGTATTCCTATGAAGGTTGGAGAAGAAGGTCGCCTCTATGGTTCTGTTACTTCACAAATGATAGCTCAGGAACTTGAATTGCGTGGATACGAAATAGATAAACGACAAATTATTATTGAAGATGCTATCAAAACATTAGGCGTTTTCGATGTTAAAGTCAGACTTCACACCGATATTACTGCTAATCTCAAGATTTGGGTTATCAGTGAAGAGTAAAATCAGAAAGCTGTTAGTAAAAAGCTGACACTTTTTAAAATATTTTTTGTAATTTGAGCGATTGAATTTTCATCGCTCATTTTTTTTGATTAATATGAAAAAAATTTGTATTGCAGGAGCTTCTGGATTAATCGGTAAACGGCTCGTAAAATTGTTGGCTGACGAAGGGTATTTTGTTGTTTCTTTATCTCGTGATTTGAAAAAGTCCAGAAAAATTCTTCCACATGCCCAAGAACATGTCCTGTTTAATTCTGATGATTTTCAAAATGCTATTGATGGCAGTTTCGCTGTTATCAACTTATCAGGTGCTTCAATCGCCTCTAAAAGATGGAGTCAATCTTACAAGAAAATTATTCTTGAAAGCAGGACTAAAACCACAAATGCCTTAGTCGAAGCTGTCAACAAATCCTCCAACATTCCGAAGGTTTTCGTAAATGCCTCTGCTGTAGGTATTTACAATGATGAAGGCGATACTGTGATTACTGAAAAGTCACAACCCGGAAAAAATTTCCTCGCTGAAGTATGTAAAAAGTGGGAAGAGGAAGCTTTCAAGCTTTGGGGAAAATGTCGTGTGGTAACTGCAAGAACAGGTATTGTGCTCGACAAAAAAGGAGGTGCATTAGCAAAGATGTTACTGCCGTTTAAATTATTTATTGGTGGACCTTTGGGCTCAGGTAATCAATGGATGCCATGGATTCACATTGAAGATACAGTAAGACTATACAGATGGGTAATGGAAAATGAAAGTATAAAAGGACCCGTAAATTTTACTGCACCAAATCCGGTAAAGATGAACGAATTTGCAAAAGTACTTGGTAAAGTATTGAAACGACCCTCTTTTTTCAAAGTTCCCTCCCTGATTTTAAGAATTTTACTTGGTGAATCATCGGTAATAGTTTTAGCAGGACAAAGAGCAATACCCCAAAAAGCTATTGATAACGGTTTCGTTTTCAAATTTACTCATATCAAAGAAGCACTCAAAGACATCACCTCAAAGTCTTAACCACCGATTAATCTGATTAATCTGATTTTTAGTGTCTCATGAAAAACTGACAGAATAGAAAAATTAATTTAAAACCATATTGATTAAATCCTCATGGATTTTTCTCCAGTTTTGATTGAGGTTTATTGTTCTAATTTTAAATATATGTCCTGATATATTTTCAACTGTATCAATCTTTTCTTCTGTTTCGGGATACAACAAAATTCCTTCAGTATTGTAGGAATCATCAGAATTTGTTTCAGAATTTTTTAAATACGCATATAACTGTCTTATATGGTCTATTCTTATCTTCTTTTTATCATAATGTTCCACCAAAGTTTTCGGATAGTACTTTGTTTCTATAATTATTTTTCTATTTTCCAGTATTATACTTACATCAGTCTCCATTTCAGGAAAATAAGAATTCTGAACTCTATTATTACATTCATTTACCCAATAGATATCTTCTCTTTTTATTATTGCTTTTGGATCATGAATAGGCAATTCAATTCTGTAAAAATTCCTTACGAAAGATTCAAATAGTGTAGCCATCTTTCGCTCGTGTCTTATAAAATCAATGAATCTATAATTTCCAGAGGATTCATCAATCTCAAGGTTATAATGTATCAATTCACATATCTTCATCAAAAAATCATAGAAACGATTATTCCTGTTTAGCTGGACTGTACCGAAATGCTTATTTTCAATTTTGATTAAATCAATCTCATTCATCTTTTTGTATGATTCTCTCAAATTTTCTCGGATGGTTTTGTCAAGTTCATTAATATGCAGTAGATTATTAAGCGTCGTTTTAATTATTTGATTATGCAAAACATTGTAATTCAATTCATCACT
>RCNQ01000331.1 GCA_003731675.1 Bacteroidetes/Chlorobi group bacterium ChocPot_Mid | reverse complement strand
TTTGCTCTTGATGGAATAAGATTGTCCAAACAATTAACACCTTTTGAAGCACTCAACGGAAAAACTCAAAAATATGTTGCTTTGTCAGTTTCATCAAAACCTAACGAATCATCAGCAAAAGATTATTATGTCAAAACGATAAGTTCTGAAAGCCATTTGAGATATTACAATTGGGTTGAAAATAACAGATTAAAAGTTGAGAAAGCAACAAATGGAAGAGTAGGTTATATCCATATACCTGATATGAGTATGGAAGGATTGAATGAATTTGTGAAGTATTTTTATCCACAGGTTCGCAAGGAAGCTCTAATTGTTGATGACAGGTATAATGGAGGTGGAAATGTTTCACCAATGATTATTGAAAGATTAAGAAGGATACTTTTAGTCGCAAAAAATTCCAGAAATCAGGAAGAAGTAATGACAAATCCAGATGCTGTGATGACAGGACCAATTGTATGTTTGCTTAATGAAATATCAGCATCTGACGGGGATTTGTTCCCATATCAATTTAAAAAAGCAGGTATCGGCACTCTGATTGGTAAGAGGAGTTGGGGAGGAGTAATTGGTATAAGGGGGTCGCTTCCTTTTCTTGATGGAAGTTATCTTTACAAACCAGAATTTGCAAATTTCGGTGCTGATGGCACATGGGTTCTTGAAGGAGTTGGTATGCAACCAGATATCGAAGTTGATAACCATCCCGCAAAAGAGTATAAAGGAGAAGATGAACAGTTGAATAAAGCTATTGAGGTCATTTTAGAACAAATCAAAACTAACACGAAACCTCAAATACCCAAAGTTCCACCTTTTCCAGATAAAAGTAAGTAATTAAGGTAATTATTTTTATAAACCGCATTGTATTTTTTACTTTGCGGTTTTTTTTATAATTTTAATGTTTGATATTTTGCTGAAAGTTTTTAATATTATTAATTTTCAGGTAGTAATTAATAACAACAATTAGGAGGGTACAATGAAAAATATAAAAAACAATATAACGACCATTGCTATCTTGGTAGTATTTATTATACTGACGGCATGTAATGATAATACTACACCTTCGAATAATAATAACAATAATAACAACGTGGATAAACCTCAAATTCTCAATGTTACTGCAAATCCAACATTTGCATCCTATCCTATTGTAATCACAGGAAAAAATTTCGGATTTTCAACAGATGATATTTCTATCTCGATAAACGGTAAAAAGTTTACTAAGATTATTTATTGGTCTTATAATCAAATTATTGCTTTTTTGCCCGATGATGCAACCACAGGAAAATTAATTGTAAATGTAAATGGGAATAGTTCAAATGAATATAACCTTACATTAAATACAGCTTCAACATCAAATCCTCCTGTTATCAAAGGTTTTGATACAAATAAACCTTTCCCAAGGAAAACTTTCGGGATAGAAGGTTCGTATTTCGGTGATGGACAGAATGGCAATTTCGTTACTATCAATGGAGTACTTGTTACAACTGTAACCAGTTGGAAAGATAAAAAGATTGTAGTCGAAGTCCCAACAGGAGCGACATCCGGAGATGTAATCGTTTATGTCAATGGGCAAAAATCCAACTCCATGTATTTAGAAATACAAAATGATAATATTTTATTAGAGCAGGTTTTAATACCGGGTGGTAAATTTAAGATGGGTGCTGATGATGAAACTGGTGGTTATAGTTCACCAAAACATACTGTAATCATTACCAAACCGTTTTATATTTCGAAATATGAAATTTCACAAGAGGTCTGGGACAGAGTTTCATCTACATCACATAACAGCTATAACAAAGGTCCTAAAAATCCTGTTGAAAGGGTTTCATGGTTAAATTGTTGTAAATTTTGTAATGAGCTATCAATAAGAGAAGGTTTTAAACCTGTTTACACAATTAGTGGAGAGGAAGTTACAGCTAACTGGGACGCTAACGGTTATAGATTGCCAACAGAAGCAGAATGGGAACTTGCCGCAAGAGCTGGTAGTGAATGGAGGTACGGAAAAGGCAAAGATGGAGCTAATGGTGTTGTAAGCAATATGGCTTGGCATAATGAAAATGCTGGGAATAAAACACACGAAATCGGTCAAAAAGAACCTAATGCCTTTGGTGTTTACGATATGCTTGGTAATGTCAAGGAATGGTGCTGGGATTGGTTCGATGCCGAATACTATACTGATTCTAAAGACAGTTTAGACCCAAAAGGTTCCAATATTAAGGATAGTGGTAAGGTTCTCAGAGGTGGTGCTTATACTGAAGATAAAATTAAAACTACCTGCTCATATCGTTGGGGAGAACAGCATACAATGGAATCTGAATACTACATTGGATTTAGAGTAGTTCGCAACGCAAGATAACAAGAAATTATGAAATAATTTATAAATATAATTTAAGGATAATATGATGACTAGAAAATTTTTGATTTTGTTGATTTCATTAACAAGTTTATCATTTCTATTATTTTTATCATGCGATGATAATCCTGTTAAACCTCCGGTGGTTGTCAAAGAATATAAGGTTCCTGAAATAACCTTAATCGACCCTATAACTGGAGTTCCGGGACAACAGATAACTATTAACGGAAAAAATTTTGGTGCTTCAAGAGGTTCAAGTTTCGTTTTATTTGGTGAAGTTAAACCTGAAACCTCTGATTATGTCGCATGGAATGATAGCATTATTACATTGAAAATACCTGCATTGGCTTTGACTGGTTATATCAAGGTTGTTGTTGTTTATCCTGATTCCACGCTAACATCTCAACCTGTTTACTTTACTATTGGAACGGTTGTCGGTCCCCCTTTTATCAGTAGAATTAAACCTGATAAAGCTTATGCGGGTGATACCGTTACTATTGATGGTTCTAATTTCCTGAACCAAAGAGATACCAATTATGTTAATCTTTTTGGTAATAAGGTACTATCCGGAGATTATATTTCCTGGACAAGTTCAAAGATTATTTTCAGAGTGCCTGCTAATGCTACTCCTGGTGCTGGGAAAATTCAGGTTGTTGTTCGTAATGTTACCAGCAATGAATTCAATTTTACTGTTTTACAAAAGGTAGTTATTGAGCCACCTGTAATTGATTATATTCAACCATCAACTGCAAAAGTTGGAGATACAATCAGAATTTATGGCTCTAAGTTTTCTGATAACAGAAATTACCACAAAGGATATGCTGTTATTGGTGGAGTTACTGTCAATGACGACAATAGCTTTATTGACTGGAAAGATGACCTTATTCTCGTTAAAGTACCTCAGGGTGCTAAGACAGGGAAACTTTTTGTTTACAAAGATGATGTAAAAAGCAACGAAGTTGATTTCACTTTGGGTACAGAAGCTCCAAAACCTCCTGAAATCACTTCTCTTTCAAAATACGAAGTTAAAGTGAATGAATTTGTTGATATTACTGGTAAAAACTTCGGTGCCACTAAGGGATTGAATAGTCACGTATATTTGGGTGATAATAAATTAAGTCTCAGTAATGTTGTATCGTGGTCTAATACTAAAATATCAATCCTCGTGCCTTCCGATGCCGCTCCTGGTGCTTATGAATTATATGTCTCTGTTGACGGTATGGAAAGCAACAGAAAAAGTCTTATTATTACAGAAACAACAAAAGTATATCTTGTTGAAACTGTTCTAATAAAAGCCGGGACATTCACTATGGGAACATCCGAAGATGATTTATGGGGTAATCCTGCTCATCAGGTTACTCTGACAAAAGACTTTTATATGAGTAAAACCGAAATTACTCAATCCAAATATCAGGAAGTTGTTTCTACTTGGCCTGACTATCTTCCGGACGACACTGGTCCAAATAAACCAGCTAACCTAACCAAATGGATTGACATAGTTAAATGGTGCAACTCTGCTTCAAAACGTGATGGATTGCAAGAATGCTACACAATCAATGGCGATGAAGTTACTTGCGATTTCAATAAAAATGGCTATAGATTGCCTACTGAAGCAGAATGGGAATACGCCTGCAGGGCTGGTACTACCGGTGATGTTAACTTCACAGGTAATCTCGAAGATTATGCTTGGATAAGAACTAATAGCGGAATGAAGCTAAATGATGTCGGTCAAAAACTACCTAATCCTTGGGGCTTGTATGATATGTACGGCAATGCCGCTGAATGGGTCTGGGATTGGCTCGATTCGTACTCTGATACTCCTGTAACTGACCCGAAAGGTCCTTCTAATTTCGAAGGTAATGGCAAAGCTCTGCGCGGTGGTAGTATGTTCTCGACTGTTGATGAAATCAAATCATGGTCTCGTACTGATGTTAACCCCGAAATTCAGGACAGAAAAATTGGCTTCAGGGTTGTTAGAAATAAATAATGTTGAATAATTTTATCGAAATTTAAAACAATGAAAAAAGCATCTCTTATGAAATTGAGCATCGTTGGTGCTCAATTTTACGCCTACCACGGCGTAAAAAGCGAAGAACAACAGCTTGGTGGTAAATACGAAGTTGACCTCGAAATGTATTATGACGCTACCCATTCCATAATTAACGATGATGTAAATATGGCTCTTAATTACGAGGAAGCTTTCTTTTGCATTGAAGAAGTAATCGCAGGTGAGAATTACAACCTAATCGAAACTCTCGCCCGTGAAATTCTTAATTTGCTTATGGAAAAGTTCCCTGAATTACAAAAAGCAAAAGTTCGCGTTCGCAAAATGGGAGTACCAATCAGGAGAATTGTCAAATTCATCGAAGCTGAACAGACTCTTTCCAGAAAACAATTGGAATAATTCTTTTTTGCATTCTTCGATGATACAAATGAAAAAAAATGAAGTTAATATTCTTTTGTCGCTTGGGTCCAATCTCGGAAACAAGCGACAAAATATTTTGGATGCTTTCAGACTATTGCAGGAATCCAATGCTCTGACAGATTTAAAGCTTTCATCTATCTACGAAACTGAACCCTTCGGAAATATTGACCAACCCTGGTTTTTGAATGCCGCTGTTACGGGTACTACAACTTTTTCACTAAGTAATTTCATTCAGCTATGCAAAAGTATTGAGTACTCGCTTGGTAGAAAATCAAGAGAAAAATGGACCGAACGGGAAATTGATATTGACATTATTTTTTATGGCGATAAAATTTTCAAAAATTCTCACCTTACTGTTCCTCACTCTCAA
>RCNQ01000059.1 GCA_003731675.1 Bacteroidetes/Chlorobi group bacterium ChocPot_Mid | reverse complement strand
GAGGGAGTGAAGTACTGAGCAATAGTAATTCGGAATCCTGATTTATCAGGTAAGTCGTATTGTCTTTGCACGAGTCCTTTTCCGAATGAAGTAACGCCGACAATAAGTCCTCTGTCCAAATCCTGAATAGCACCTGCCATAATTTCACTTGCAGAAGCTGAACCGGCATCAATCAGCACAATGACAGGTAAGTTTTCATACATGCCACCTGGTCTTGAGTAGTAAAATTCATCGAAAGAAGGCTTTCTGCCTTTCGTGTAAACAATTGTTTTTCCGTTTTTTATAAATTCATCAGCAAGCAGGAATGCCTGATTGAGATATCCTCCGGGATTTCCCCGTAAATCAAGAATTAATTTTTTCATTCCAAGGTCGCTGAGCTTTTTCATAGAGTCCAGGAATTCTTTGTGAGTTGTTTGCATAAATCTGTTGATTGATACATATCCAATATCAGTTCCATCAATCATAAAAGAAGCGTCCACACTGTAAAGCGGAATCTTATCCCGCACAATGTCAAAGCTAAGAAGTTCATTTTCGCCGCTACGTAAAATTTTGACATTAACAACAGTTCCTTTTTTTCCACGTAACAGGCTTTGAATAGTATCGTTGTCAAGTTTTATTGCACTTCTTCCGTCAATCTGAACGATTTTATCGCCTGAAGTAATTCCGAGTTTCTCGCTTGGTCCACCGGAGATTGCAGAAATGATATTGATTGTGTCTTCAATGACCTGAAACTGAATACCAATGCCTTCGAAACTACCTGCAAATCTTTCGTTTTCTGCCTGCAACTTTTGTGGAGGCAGATAGATTGAGTGAGGGTCAAGTTTTTCGAGTGCGGCTTTAATGGCTTCTGTAACAAGCAAATCGGTATCTATTTCTTCCAGATAATTTTCTTTGGCTGTCAATAGCACCTGGTAAAATTTGTCAATTTTTGCATCAAATTCCTCGTTGGGTTCCATTTGCTCTTTATTAGAAAGCGTCACGGGACCTTTGATTGTTGTTTGTGATGTTAATTGCCCGGAAGTTATTCCACCGACGAATAAAATCATCATTAAAGCAATTATTATTCTATTTTTCATATTATTCTCAATCATATTGATTAAACTATTTTAATTTATTTAACTACAAATATATAAATTTATTGCATAATTATTCGGTCTTGTCCAAAATTAGTCTTGCAAGATGCAAACCTCCGCCAAGATACTTAACATCAATGAAACCTGAATTCCTGCAAAATCTTGCAATTTCATAAGAGCGAGGTCCTTTTTGACATACAACGAGCAAAGGTTTTGTTTTGTCCAAATCCATAATTCTATTACGAAATTCCATAATTGATGTTTCAATGACATTACCTTCGCATTTCAGTGCTTTTATTTCTTCTTTTTCACGAACATCGAGAATTTGACCTTGGAAGTTATTTATTTCGTATGGGTTAGCACAAATAATTCCGTCTTTTTCCTGAGAGATTGCCATTGCTCCAAGGAAGTTCAAAGGGTTCATTGGGTTGGAGTGAGTGGGAGTATATGCGTGCTCAAAGTTAGTCAAATCATAAGCAGTTTTTTTATCTGAAGCGAAAACAGAAAAAGCATCAATATATCTTGTCAGTTCACCAGCTCCTGCTAACTGAAGTCCTAATAATAGGAGGGTGTTTTTTTCATAAAGCATTTTTGCAAAAATTGTTTTCGAGTCAGGCATATAATCTGGTCTGTCGTAAAAAGTTCCCCAGACTGAAGCAAAATTTAAATTGTATTGGGTTGCGAATTTTTCATTTATTCCCGCCGAGCAAATTGTGAAACCAAAAACTTTGATTGAATTTGTTCCGATGGCTCCTTTGAATTCGGGGTTTAATCCTGCAATGGATTCCGCAACGATTTTTCCTTGTCTGTTTGCAAGTGAACCGAGCGGGAAGAATGAAGGCAGATTGGTAATTAGATTTTTTGAGCAAATACAGTCTCCTGCCGCCCAGATGTCAGTAAGGTTTGTTCTTAATTGCTCATCTACTTCTATTGCAGAAAAATTATTTGTTTTAATTCCAATTGATTGAGCCATAGAAGTGTTTGGCTTAATACCAGTGCAATTGAATACCAAATCAACATTCAATACTTCACTATTACTCAGATGAACAAAGAGGTTTTCGTCAGTTTCGATTGATTGAACAGTTGTTTGAAGGTAAATGTTGATATCCTCGTTGGAAAGTGTTTTTACGAGCAAATCAGAAATTTCTTTGTCCAGAGAGTTTGGAAGAAGTCTGTCGGTCATTTCAATAAGATGGGTTTCTATTCCCCAAAGAGAGACCATGGCTTCAGCAAGTTCTACACCGATATATCCTCCACCAATGATTGCAACAGAGCCTATTTTTCCTGTTTGTGCAAGTTCTTTAAATTTTTTTGCATTTAAAGGATTGTGAAAATCAAGAATTTTATCGGATTCCGGATGTGGGAATTTTATTTCAGCGGGTTTTGCACCTGTTGCAAAGACAAGGTAGTCATATTTAAGTTTTATTTCTTGCTGGGTAATCAGATTTTTTGCTGACAAAATTTTATTATTATTATCAATTTTTATTACTTCAGTTTGAGTTAATACGTTAATATCTTTTGCATTTTTGAAATAATCAGCATCACGAACCATATCCCATGGAGTAGATGCAAGAGCCATAAAATCTTCGACATCACCTGAAGCATAAAAAGGCATTCCGCAGGTACCGTAAGAAACAAAAGGTTTTTTTTCGATAATGGTTATCTCGTAATCGGGTTGAAGTCTTTTAAGTCTTGTGGCTGTTTTGCAACCCGCCGCCATACCACCAATAATAAGGACTGTTTTCATTTTCAATCAAGTATAGTTTAAAAAAATGAATTCCGGTGTCAGTTTTTTCAACTGACAAGTAAGAAAAAAACAACTTAATTAAAAAATAAGTAAAGACAAAATCTGCACAGAATTAATTTTTAATTCTTGTAACCGTATGTTCTATTTAAAGCAGGAATTTATTCCATCCAGGGATAGAAACCACGATAGAGTGCAAAGACACTGTCTTTGTGGTTTACAACATCAACATCGAAAGCCAGAGCAGAATGATAGGAGCCATCAGTCATTGGACCATAAATTTCAATGTGATAAATTCCCTGAGAGATGTTTCGTAATTCATAGTTAATATCATAAAGGCATTCGCAAAGACAACCGGCTTTTGCCTGTTTTTCGAAAATTCTGATAGTATCGTTGCTGAATTTGTAAGAGGCTGTGATTTTTTCGGGACAGCAATTGAAAGCTGCATTCAGATGTGAAAGCTGAAGAATTTTATACCCTGCATAGTAGTTGAAAGTAATAGCTTCGTGTGTGGAATTCACATTTACCAGTATAACACCACCGGAATTTTTGCAATCAGAATGGTTGATTAATCTTCCTGCTTTTTCGGTTTCAAAAGGATTAACGCAAACCGGGTCTTTGGATTTATCAGTAGAGCAGGCAAAAAGGAAGAGTAGAGTTACAAGCACAACAAAAAAAGCCATTATGATTAGTAGGGCTGATTTTTTACTTTTGTTTTTCATAACTTTTCTCCATTTTGTTCAGTATATTATGTAATAACACTTGAAAAGCGAAAAAGTTTCACTACCACCACAAAAAAGTTTTTTCAGACCAAAAAACTTTAGAGACTTTTTCCTCATTTTTGTTAATGTACCACATCTGGTTTTCAATCCAGACTTCAGCAAGAGGACCATTGAAATTGTTGGCATAATCATATTTTGGAGAGATAACGAAAATACCGTTTTTATCAATAAAGCCCCATTTTCCATTGACCTCCACAGCAGAAAGTCCATCTTTGAAATCATTTGCATTGTTGAATTGAGCAGGAATTGCAATTAATCCTGATTTATCAATAAAGCCATAAAATCCATCTTGAAAAATTTTAGCAAGTCCTTCGGAAAAATCACTTGCGAATTCAAATTCACGGCTAATTGCTTTATTGCCTTTTTTGTCAATGAATAAATATTTGTTGTTTGAAAGGACTCTTGCAAGACCATCGTTGAAACTCCATGCTTTTGTGAATTGCTCAGGGATTGCGAAGTTTCCGGTTTTATCAATGAAGCCAAAGAGTTTATCTGTTGATACAAGGGCAAGACCTTCTGAAAAATGGTATGCGTCCTTGAATTTAATCGGGATTGCAAGCGAATCTTTTTTATCTGTGAAACCGAAAAGTTTGCCGTCGAATACGAGAGCAAGCTCTTCTTTGAATCTTCCAGCCCATTTGTATTTTGGTTCGATTGCAATATCAAATTTTTTATTAATGTATCCATAGTAGTTATCATAAACATACTGGAAATGTTTTTTTGGCATTCTTAAAGGAGCAAAGCCCTCGTGAAAACTACCGATTTCAGTATCCGAATCAGGTAAAATAACCTTACCGTCTTCGTCAATAATAATGAAATGGTATCTCAAAGGTATGAACCAGAAGTAATCGGCATTTCTTTGTGTTGCCAAACCTTCGGAGAAATAAGAATTAATGGGAAAACTGACAGCTTTTATTTTTTTATCTTTATAAGGTAATTCATAGTATTGGATTATTGTTTCGAATTGAGGTGTGATAATAATTTTGCCTGTTGAATCAATGTAGCCAACTTTGTCATTAACTGCAATCGGGTAAAGCTGTTTTGAGGAAAGATTGTCGGCAAAAAACAGCAGAGTTAAAATCGAAATAATTACAAGCTTTATTTTATAATTCATTTTAAAATTTCAGATTATGTTAAATTTTTTTTATTGAGACGATTGAATTGTTGAAAAAGTTACTAAAAAAATTAAAATGTTATTAAATTAATTTTTGCTAAATTGAAAAAATATATGATTAAAAAAAATGAAACGGTCAAACAATGAACAATGATGAAACGACACAATTAGTGGAATTAAGATTAGCTCCTTATATCCAGAAGGCAACAGCATTGATAGGAGTAACGAGGAAAGTCGGAGGCAATCAGTTCAGACATGCCATAGCTACATTCGGGATTTTACTTGATTACCATATAGTTGACCCGATAATTTTAAAAGCATCTTTTATTCACGATTTGCTTGAAGATATTGAAGGGTACAATCAGCAGGAAATTATTGATATTGACCAGGACGGTTACGAAGTGCTTCAGCTTGTACGTGAAATGACTAAAGCCCCCAATGAACCAAAGGAAGTGTATTTGCAAAGGATTAAGGATGAAGGTTCAGTGAGGGTGAAAATTTTGAAAGTTGCAGACAGAATAAGCAATCTCACGGATTTACATGACGATATTTTCAAGCCCGATTTTATGGAAAGATATTTGAAAGAAACTGAGAAGTTCGTTCTACCCATTGCGGAAGAGGTTAATAAAGATATGGCTTTTGAACTCCGTGATTTGATTGACCGCAGAAAAAAATGTATTATTTTCAAAAAAAGAATGCCTTATTTTGATTTTAAATAAGTTTTCCTAATTTAATTCAATCTAAGATTTTTCAAGTAGCATTGCAACAATTCTTTCAGTGCTGACATTATCGGCTTCGGCATTGAAGTTAGTAACCATTCTGTGACGTATGACAGGCAAAGCCACAGCGTTCACATCATCAATATCGGGAGTATATTTTCCGAGCAGAGCCGCTCTTGATTTTGCACCTAAAATGAGATATTGTGAAGCTCTTGGACCAGCTCCGTAGTTGATGTAATCTTTAATGAAAGGTAATGTTCCGTTTTGAGGTCTTGTACTTCTTGCGAGTTTGACAGCGTATTGGATTACGTTGTCTGCAACGGGAACTCTGCGGATTAAGTCCTGAAACATAATGATTTCTTCAGCTCCTAAAACTTTTTTCACATCTGGGACATAGTCTGCGGTTGTTGTTCTTACGATTTCCATTTCTTCTTTTTCACTCGGATAGTCCAGCCATATATTAAACATAAATCTGTCGAGTTGTGCTTCAGGAAGAGGATAAGTTCCTTCCTGCTCGATTGGGTTTTGTGTGGCAAGGACGAAAAATGGTTCTTTTAGTTTGTAGGTATTGCCAGCGGCAGTAACTTCGTGTTCTTCCATAGCTTCGAGCAAGGCGGCTTGAGTTTTTGGAGGAGTTCTGTTGATTTCGTCGGCGAGAACAATGTTTGCAAAAATTGGTCCTTTGACGAAACGGAATTGTTTTTCGCCAGTGGATATGTTTTGTTCGATTACGTCATTACCTGTGATGTCGCCAGGCATTAAGTCAGGAGTAAATTGGATTCTGTTGTACTTCAAATCCAAAGATTTTGCAAGTGTTCTTATTAGCAACGTTTTTGCAAGTCCAGGAACACCGATAAGCAGTACGTGACCTTTTGCAAAAAGTGAAATCAGCAGATTTTCGATAATGCTGTGCTGACCAATGATAACTTTGGAAATTTCTGCTTTAACGTTTTTAATCGCATCTGCAAGAAGTTCTACTTTCTTTAAATCTTCGCCTTGTTGAACCATTTTTTTATACCTTAAATCAATAATTTTCAAAATGAATAAACAGTTATGACGTTGTAAATTTGGTTTAATTGAGTTTTGGTTAGCGATTTATGAGATTGGGCTTTAATTATTAAATTATTTACATTAAAATAAATTTATGTTCGTTTATTAAAGCTTATATTTTATGAAAAGAATTGTGAGGTTGATATGGCAAAGAAAATTACAAATGTGAATAAATCAAAACCAACCAAATCAAAAAGCAGTGCCGAACCTAAGACTGATGAACCTGTCGGAAAGGTGTTGAATTACTACCTGGAACCTCGTCATGTGAAGATGAATTTCATGGGAGTTGAACGGGAGATAATTTTGAATTGTCCTTTCGACGGAAGAAACTTTACGAAGGAAACAATGATTCAATGGTACAAGGAAATTCATCTTGGACGAAGACTGGACGATAAAGCGGGTTTATATGTTAAAATGGCTAAGGGTTGGTCTTATCACGCACCTTTTGCCGGGCATGACGGGATACAGCTTGCTATTGGTAAGATATTCAGACAGGGCAAGGATTTTTTGTTTCCTTACTATCGGGATATGCTCACTTCTCTTTCATCGGGCATAACAGTAGAGGAAATTTTGCTCAATGGTTTGAGCAAGGAAGATGATGTAGCAGGTGGTGGAAGGCATATGAGCAATCATTTTGCGAAACCTTCGATTGGGATACAAAATGTATCGTCCTGTACGGGGAATCATGCACAGCATGCGGCAGGAGTTGCAAGGGCAATCAAGAAGTATAAAAGCGATGCAATTGCAATTTATTCGAGTGGTGAGTCTGCCTGTTCGGAAGGGTATTTTTGGGAGGCAGTGAATTGTGCGACGTTGGAGAAGTTGCCTGTGATATTTGTGATTCAAAATAATAAGTATGGAATTTCAGTGCCGGTATGGGAGCAGACAGCTAATGCTCAGATATCGGATAATTACAGCGGGATGAAGAATTTGATGATATTCAACTGCAACGGCAGATGTCCTTTTAATTCATTTAATACACTTGTAGAAGCCAGAGAATATGTGCTTTCCGGCAAAGGACCGGCTTTGGTTCACGCAGATTGCGACAGAATAGGGGCACATTCCAATTCAGACCCGCACATGCTTTACAGGACAGATGACGAGATAGCAGAATCAATGAGAAGAGACCCGATGTTGCAGTTGAGGTTTACTTTATTGGAAAACGGGTTGATTAGCGAAGAAGAGTTGCTTAAGTTAGAGAAGGAAAATCAGGATTATATTTTTGAAATGGCAGATAAGGTTGAGAAAATGCCAAATGCAAACGGGAAGTCATATAATCAGTTCGTTTTGCCGGAACCTTATGTGAAACCAGAAGATGATACAGAAAGAGAAGGCAAGGAAGGAGATGAGGTGATATCATACTTGCAGGGAATTAATCTTGGTTTGAAAGAAGAGTTCAGACGTAACCCGAATACATTTTTATGGGGACAGGACGTGGCTTCTAAGCAAAAGCAGGGGGTATTCAATGTATGTAAAGGGTTGCTGGATGAATTTGGTAACGAAAGGGTGTTCAACTCACCGATAGCAGAGAACAACATTGTAGGAACAGCAAATGGTTTTTGCAGGTTCAGCAAGGATATTTGGGTAGTAATCGAAGGGGCAGAGTTTGCAGACTACTTTTGGCCTGCAATGGACCAGTTGGTAGAGCATTCACACGAGTATTGGAGAACAAAAGGACAGTTCACACCCAATGCAGTCATACGACTTGCCAGTGGGGGATATATACAGGGAGGCATCTATCATTCACAAAATCTTGAGGGTACATTTACAACATTACCGGGCATAAGGATTGTTAGTCCTGCGTTTGCAGATGATGCTCTGGGCTTGATGCGAAACGCAATGAGGTCGAGAGGTGTAACGATGTATCTTGAGCCGAAATTTTTGTATAATTTTAAGCAGGCGTCCACATATATGCCTGGAGCTGAGCATATAGTACCTTTTGGAAAAGGGAAAGTCAGAAGGGAAGGCAAAGATGTTTCGATAGTAAGTTATGGTTCGGGAGTGCACTTGAGTTTACTTGCAGCAAAAGAACTTGAAAAAGAAGGTATCTCTGTTGAAATAATAGACTTGCGTTCATTAATACCTTGGGATAAGGAAATTGTCAGAAAAAGTGTAATGAAAACGAACAGAGTGCTTGTTGTGCATGAAGATAAGAAGACAGGGGGATTTGGAGGAGAGATAGTGTCGGAAATCTCAAGTGAAATGTTTAACTATCTTGATGCACCGATACTTAGAGTATGCTCAAAAGACACGCCGGTCGGCTTTGCAAAAAGCTATGAAGATGAGATATTGCTTAATAAGAATGATATAATAGAGAGTGTCAGGAAAGTTTATCAGTATTAACATTGATTGTGGAAAAAAGCTAACACTTTATGAAAGAGTTTTAATGAAAGGCAAAAAGTGTGGAATAAACTTGACACAAATTGATAAAATGATATAAAAAAATATATCTATATATAGAATTACCTGCAAAAAGTGTATTTTTTTATTGCAGGTATTCTTTTGTTTGGTAAATTTGTATTCGCGAAAAAAGTCTTTTTGCGAAAAGCGCCCGTAGCTCAACTGGATAGAGTGTTGGATTCCGGTTCCAAAGGCTGGGGGTTCGATTCCCTTCGGGCGTGCGAAGGAAGAAAAGACAAAGGGAAAATAAAGATTTTTAGAGATTGATAAAATAAATGGCAAATTTAGAAGAAAAAAAGGGTAAAGAAGATAAGATTTCCAAGTCGAAAGACAAGGGGGGAGTTGAGCCGCAGGAGAATTTGATTGTACGGGCTCAGCAATTTATTTATGAGAACAGCAAAGTAATTAGCTATAGTTTATTGGGTTTAATTGTGTTGGTAACGCTTGGGTTTTTCCTGAAGGGCTATCTTGATGACAAATCAGCAGAGGACAGGGAAAAGGCAATGGTAGCTTTGACAAGGATACTGCCGTATTACGATGCTCCTGATTATAAGAAGGCACTTTTTGGTGATTCGTCAGCACAGGTAAGAGGTGAGAGGGTGATTGGATTGATGGAAATCGTTGAAAAATATGAAGGGACAGACCAAGGAAAGCTTGCGGCTTTGTATGCAGGTTCATCATATTTGGCGTTAAGCAAGGCGGAGGAAGCTATTGAATATTTTGAGATTGCCACTGGTTCGGATTCGAAAGTTGTTTTAACAGGTGCTTATGCTGGATTGGGAGCGAGCTATGAATTGCTGAAAAAATTTGATAAATCGGCAGATTATTATTCACAAGCGGCTGAGTTAGCAGTATCAGATGGTACAAAGACTCGGTATAATTATTATGCGGCAAGGGCTTACGAGCAAAAAGGTGAGAAAGAAACGGCTGCAAAGATATACAAGGAGATAATAGCCAAGGATAAATTATCTGAATTTTCTAATTATGCTAAGGTGGGATTGGTAAGACTTGGCATAAAAATTGATTAGAGAATTTTGTTTATATATATTAGAAATAAATTTGGGAAAAATGAATGCAAAAAAGATTAATAAATAGATT
>RCNQ01000003.1 GCA_003731675.1 Bacteroidetes/Chlorobi group bacterium ChocPot_Mid | reverse complement strand
TATTATAATGCTTAGTATGATGAAGGTGATGCTGAATTTTTCATTGATGACGATGACGATGACGATTAACAGAGAATAATGGGATATTTTTTAATGATTAGAAGATGATTAAGATAAATAAGAAACTTGTTTTAGTATTAATTTTTTTATCAAATACTTTGCTGTCGCAGACTTATGATGATGAAATCTGGTCAGGTTTAGAGATAGAAATTCCTATTACCAAAAAGCTTGAAATGTCTCTTGAGCATGATATTCGATGGATAAATTGGACTCAAACAATTGACTGGCAAATAACTGACTTAGGTTTAGCATACTCTTTCAATAAACAATTCAAGTTGTCTGCTTCTTACAATTATCGTTCCCGTAAAGACAACTGGCAACATGTTTTCAATGGTAATTTTAATTATGATAATAATTTCGGGAAATTTAAATATTCGTATCGTTTGAGGTATCAGGAGAAATACCGTTGGAAAATCACCAAAAAGAAAAGACTTACAGAGCGAAAATCCGACGAAGACCATATACGTAACAGGTTTATGCTTGAATATGATACTGATATGTGGCTTACTCCTTTCACGGGTGCTGAACTTTACTATCTGGTAAACAATGATGAGTATTCAGACAGGTTTGATGTACTCAGGTTGTATCTTGGTGTGGACATAGATACTTTCAAAGACCAGAAATTAACCATATATTATATGGCTGAGCATGAGTTTAACGTATTAAATCCAAATACTTCGAATGTAATAGGGATTTTTTATAGTTTCAGTTTACCGAGATTATTTAATTAACCAATAATCTTTTTGTTTATTCTTATTCTTTGTTGTTTATTATGATAATTCCCATTACTATTGATACAAAAAAAATCAATAGTACCAGTTTTTCTTGTTCGCCATTTAATAAAGGGTTAATTATAGACCGCAATACATTCTATTTCGACTAAAACATCTTTTGGAAGTCTTGCAACTTCAATAGCTGAACGTGCGGGAGGATTTTCTGCAAAATACTCTCCATAAACAGCATTCATTTCAGCAAATTCATTCATGTTCTTCAAAAATACGGTTGTTTTGACCACGTTTTGCAAAGTTAAACCTTCATGATTTAGCAGTGCTTTGATGTTTTCAAGTACTTGTTGTGTTTGCGGTTTGATGCCACCAACGGTTAAGTTGCCTTCTGTGTCCAAAGGAATTTGTCCCGAAAGGAATAAAAAAGTTCCTGATACCTTGATAGCCTGTGCATAAGGACCGATTGGCTGTGGTGCTTTATCAGTTCTGATTTCTTGTCTCATATTAAATCTCCGTAAAAAAAATTGCAAAATAACATTTTTTTAAATCATAGCTGAAAGAAAATATATTTTTCCCATTACTGTCCGAAAAAAATCAAAAATAACAGTATTTAAGGAATAAACTATTGAAAAACTTGAAAGAAATTTATAAATCCCAAATTAATTAGTAATCAAATAGTGCCAATTGTTCGACTGTTTTATTTGTTGAATTATTCCAATCAGAATCAGGTGTTTTCAAAAATTTGAATTTTACCGTTCCTGTTTTGCTTCAAATCACAGATGTTTTAGGTGTTCAAATATTTCGTAATGAACAAGTTTCAGAATCAAATAAAATAAACATAACAAATTACCCTAGTGGTATTTATCTAATCCGAGTAACCAATGGAACTCAACTAAAACTTTGAAAGTTATTGTAAACTAATTAACAATTTCGATATGAAAAGTTCCCAAACTACTATACCTATGTAGTTTGATTAACTACAATTCATAAAATCCTTTAACTACAATTCATAAATTTCATTGACTACATACGAAAATATCGTAATTCTACATAAAAATCAACGTAACCGCTATTTACCCCTGATGACATAACTGCTAATTTTGTACTGTGATTATAAGCAATTTTTGAAAGAATATGATGATAAGATTAAAGAGAATAACGGCAGTAATTTTACTGATTTTGACAGCGGCTATAGTTGTCAGCAATAATGTTTTAGGCAATCCGGGAATGCTTAAACCCGTTGTTTCGCTGACAGGAAAAATTTTGGAAAAATCCGAAAATAAGCCATTGGTTGCAAAGATATATATTTATAATACTGAAAATGAGAAAATCGGTGTTTGTAAAAGTGATGTTACAAGTGGTACTTATTTCCTTACAGGATTGAAGCCAAACACAGTTTATTATTTATCCATACAAACCAGTGATAAAAAATATGAAAAAATCAAGCTAACAACACCGAAAGTGTATGAATATACAGAAATTATAAGAGATTTGATTGTTGATAATAATGTGGACTTAGTGGAAGTTGTAACAAAAAAATAAAGTTGCCAGATAGATAGATTAGTGTGTTCTATCCTTAGAGGGCTGAAAAAAATCAGCCCTTTTTTTTGAAATAGGCATTCTTTTTGTTAATATTACATCTTTTTAATTTGTAAATTTATAAAAACTATAAATAAATGGCTAAAACAGGCAAAGTTGTTAAGAAGATATTCTTGATTTTATTCCTGATTGCTTTTCTTATCGGAATGGCAATCATCATCTTGATTACAACAACAGGGCTTTTCGAAACAGAAGAAAAACCGAGTATAGCAGAAAAAGTGATACTGAATGAATCGCAGAAGGATTCAGCAATGCGTGCCGCCGCAACTGAAGAAACTGATACTACGGTAGATGTCATTCGGGTCAGTTCTCCTGAAGATTTACATAACGGATATGCTATTGATGAAGAGGCAGGAAAGACAAGACGAATCTTTACCGGCAGAAGAATAAATGTTGCCGTCATAGGTGTGGATTCAAGACTTGGAGCAGGCGTTAAACACGCAGATGCAAATCATGTTGTGTCGTTTTTGATTGACCAGGGGAAAGTGGAGATAACCGCTATTCCGAGAGATACACCCTGCGACGCTATGCAAAGCGACAGTTTGCAAAATAAACTGACGGTATTGTATCCCGCTCGTGGCAGAGAAGCTTACTTCAAAGAGGTTGCAAGGATTTCGGGATTGGATAATATTCATTACTTCGTCGAAGTCGGTTTTTCGCAGGCAAGGGGAATTTTGGAGCTTTTAGGTTTTAAGAATTCAGGTTCAGCTCTTCAGATTTTACGCTCGCGTCAGGCACTTGGTGGTGATGATTACCAAAGATGCTATAATCAGGCACAGTTTCTCAGGCAAATGCTTTTAAAACATTTCGACAAGCTGACCGGTTTCTTTTCAGAAGTGCTTATACGTGGTGGTTTGGCGATTGTCGAAACGAATATGTCTTATCAATCTGTTGCAAATATACTGGACAAGCTCAAAGCAAAAGGATTTCCGCAAAGTCCCGACGATGTAGTAATTCGTATCAGACCGCCAATTGATATTAAATACAAGGTTTTCGATTTTTCAGATGAGAATATTGTTAATGATTTGAGCAGGAAAGTTGATAATTATTATAGTAAAAATTCGGGTACACTAACTGAAATAAATCCGTCGCGAAGAGCCACAAACTTACTCATGGGGAAAGTTAAAGCAGCTATTTCTGACAGTTCAAGGTATCCTGACAGAGTAATAAATAATCTGCGGACGCTATTCAATCAAAGGGCATGGCTACAAGTTGAAGATAAAAATTTAAGGGATACAATACGCGAAAAATTCGGCATTCTACTTTATAATGCTTACCTGAAGAAAAAAGACCCTGGCAAAGCAAATGAAGTCAAAAATATAATTGAATCCGAAAGAAAGCTTTTCACGGTTCCTGCGTTTGGCAAACCTTCGGGTGATAACACACAGAATAAATAAATTTTCAATTAAATTTTGAAAGATTATTGCATTTAATTATATTTAACTTTTAAGAAAGTTAATATCTCGGAATTTTATAAAGTATATGAAAACATTAATTCTCGTAAGACATGCAAAATCCAGCTGGGACGAACCTAATTTGGCTGATTATGAAAGAAAGCTGAACAACAGGGGGCTTCGTGATGCTCCGTTTATGGGAGCAAAAATCAAGGAAAAAAATGTAAAGCCGGATTTAATTTTATCCAGTCCAGCAGTCAGAGCTTTCAAAACTGCCTGCTTTTTTGCTGAAGCTTTGGACTATCCAATCGAGAATATTGTTAAAAAAGAGTTGATTTACGAAAAAGGTCCCCGTGATATTTTGAATATGATAAATCAGCAAGACGACAATTTGCAAACTATCATGCTTTTTGGACACAATCCGGATTTGAGCACACTGACGCATTATCTTTGTGACTTCACAGAAGGAAACCTGCCGACTTGCGGAACTGTATGTATAGATTTCAATACAGATAGCTGGGTTAATGTTGGTGATGAAAAAGGGAAACTTCGTTTTTACGAAAGCCCGAAGAAGTATTTCTCTTAAAATTCAAACTATCTGAAGATTTCACTGTTAAATATTTTTAGTCTAAAAGGATTTTTTAAGTTTCTTGAAATTTCATAACATTCGGTTACACTTTGCCGTTTTTCTTGAAATTAGGCATTAAAATTGTTATATTGTATTTTTAAAATGAACTTTTTAAAAAGATTTATAATGTTTTGTGAAATAGGAATATAATAAAATTATGGCTAAGAAAATCGAAAATTTTGAATTGTTAAATCCAATCGAAAAGATTGTAGGAAAAAATCGCCTTGAACTAACAAGGGAAGATATCATTAAAGTTATTCTTGCAAGGAATATTGAACGTGTAACTTTCCACTATACTGCATTGGACGGCAAGCTCAAGGAATTGAAATTACCCGTTACTAACAGAAAATATGTCGAGCTAATTTTGACTGAGGGTGAACGTGTTGATGGTTCTTCTTTGTTTAAGGGGATGGTTGATACAGGTAAATCTGACTTGTATGTTGTGCCTCAATACAACACGGCATTTTTAAATCCTTTTGATAGTGGAAGTATAGATTTTATTTGCAGGTTTATTAATCCTGAGGGCAATCATGCTGAATTTCCACCGGATAGCATTTCTTACAAAGCGAGTACTTTGCTGAAAAAGAGAACAGGAATGGAACTGTGGGCTTTAGGTGAGCTTGAATTTTATCTGCTCAGTGAACCTCAAAGCAATATATTCCCTATGCCAAAGCAGGCAGGTTACCACGGTAGCTCACCTTATCTGAAAAGTGGTCCGATTATCAATGAGATGGTCAGACATATATCCCAGATAACGGGAAATATTAAATATGCTCATGGTGAAGTAGGTTGCCTGAATAAAATTGAAAGTGAATTTGATGAGATTAAAGGCAAAACAGGTGAACAGGTAGAAATTGAATTTTTGCCCACACCAATCGAAGATACTGGTGATATTCTTGTCCTTGCACGCTGGATTATACGCAACGTTGCTTACCGACATAATTGTGTTGCTACTTTTATTCCGAAGCTTGAGATAGGACACGCTGGTTCGGGTATGCATGTTCACATGACGTTGATGAAAAATGGCAAAAATGCTATTGTTGACAGCAAAGGATTGCTCAACAACACTGCAAGACAGCTTATCGGCGGTCTTTGCAATTTTGCTACAAGTATAAATGCTTTTGGAAATACTGTAGCTTCTTCATATCTGCGACTTGTACCGAATCAGGAAGCACCTACAAAGGTATGCTGGAGCGCAATGAACAGACATGCACTTATTCGTGTTCCTCTTGGCTGGACAGGAATAAGTAACCTTGCAAAGAAGGTTAATCCACAACAACCGGAGAGTGAAAACAATTTCGACTCACGGCAAACAGTTGAGTTGAGAAGTCCTGACGGAAGTTGCAATTCGCATCTCTTACTTGCAGGCATTGCTACTGCTGTTAAATGGGGTTTGGACAATCCAAAGGAATCAATGGCTTTGGCAAATGCGAGTGAAGTAAAAACTGATATTAAAAAGCTCTTTGAATCAGGAAAATTGCCGAATTTGCCAGGGAGTTGTGAGGAATCTGCTGAAATACTGCTGGCAAATCGCAAACTTTTCGAGAAAGACGGCATTTTCCCTGATTACGTGATTGATTATATTGCAAATCAGCTGAAGGGAATTGGTGATAAGGAGATGAATAAAAAGCTATTTTCACTTTCCGATGACAAAAGGATTGAAGAATCCCGCAGGATAATGCACAGGGATATTCATAAGAATTAAGAAAAAGATTTAGTCTGCATTCGTTGGGGTGAACGGTTGTTTGCTTCAACATTTATTTCATTTGCTGACAATTACTTTCATTGTTTTTGTTTCTGAGCCGTGGATTAGTCGGATTAGGTAGATGCCGTCGGGGACATTTGTGCAGTTCCACGAAAGAATTCCGCTGTAAGCGTTTTGCTTGTCAATAGTGATTTTATCTTTTCCTGCGACTTTGTTACCGAAGATGTCGTAAACAGCGATGTCGTAGTTTTCAATGTCAGGCGAGGTGTCCCAGTATATTAGTGAGCGGACAGTGTTTGTAGCAGGAACGGGGTATGGAGGGTAGCAGTAGAGGTAGTTAATATTCTCTATTTTTGGCTTTTCAACTTCGGTTATTCCAAAATCGCTGAGAGGTGCTTTGAAAACACCTATATTTGTTGCAGCATATATGCTATTATCATAGATTAAGAGTTTATAAATTGGGAAATTATATAAATCATGATTCGGTCTGAACCAATTTTCTCCGCAATCAGAACTTTGAATAATACCGCTATCAGTACCTGCAAAAACAAAATTATCAAATGAAACCAAATCTCTTATATTATTGAATGTAGAATTTATATTTGCAGTATTCCAACTAACTCCATTATCTTTTGAAAAATAAATTCCTTTTGGTTTTCCAGAGGAACCTGAATAGTATGTGCCAATTATAATATTATTACTGCAAAGTTCCATTGCAGTAAAATATGAATCATAAGGAAGACCATTATCAGTATTATAAGTTTTAAAAGTTTTTCCGTAGTCATTAGATATATACATATTAAATTGATTCGCTGTTAGATACAGATTTTCACTATCAATAATTATTTGTGTAATGGGTATAATTTTCAAATCCTCATTAACGAGTTCCCAATGATTACCAAAATCTTTCGATAGATATAGCCCCATTTGATTTCCTGCAAAAACATAACCTTTTACTTTGTCAGGTGCTATGCAATAAATTTTACTATTAGGAATTCCATTTGAATCAACAATTGTCTTCCAGTTGCCACCAAAATCATTTGAATATAACACCTTGCCTGAATAATATTTGGTTAAAAAAATATTACTATCGAGAATTTCAATATCTTGTATTGAAAAATAACTTGAAACAGGCAGAAAATGGTCCCAATTATCTCTCTCAGTGCTATAAACAAATACACCAGCATTGTAAGTACCTGCAAAAATATCCTTATTGTGTAAAGCAATATCAAAGACATAAGCAGTACCAAATCCCTTTTCCTCTAATCTCCAGTT
>RCNQ01000058.1 GCA_003731675.1 Bacteroidetes/Chlorobi group bacterium ChocPot_Mid | reverse complement strand
AATATTGATGACATTCAAAAAATCGCTTCACTATGCTCCGAAAATAATGTTAAATCTTACCTGACTTTGAACACTGTTGTTTACGATGATGAATCAGAAAAAATCAAAGAAATAATTTACTCTGCAAAAAAAGCAGGTGTAACTGCCCTGATTGCTTCCGATATGTCAGTTATTAATTATTGCAGGGAAATTGGAATCCAAGTTCACGCAAGCACCCAACTTAACGTCAGCAATATTGATGCTGTTAAATTCTTTGCCGGCTTTTGTGATGTTATTGTTCTCGCCCGTGAACTGAACATCAATCAAGTCAAAAAAATCTCTGATTCAATAATTGAACAAAATATCAAAGGTCCGTCGGGAAATCTTGTCAGACTTGAAATGTTTGTTCACGGAGCATTGTGTATGTCAATTTCAGGGAAATGTTATCTTAGTCTGCACGAACATAACTACTCTGCAAATCGTGGTGCCTGCCTACAAGCATGCCGTCGCAAATACGAAGTTCGGGACAAAGAAACTGGTATCGAACTCGAAATTGACAATGAATACATTATGTCACCAAAAGACCTATGTACTATCACTTTTCTCGATAAAATCCTCGAAGCTGGTGTTACCGTTCTAAAAATCGAAGGTAGGGGACGTTCACCCGAATACGTCAAAGTTACAACAGAATCTTACAACGAAGCTTTGGAGCTAATTTGCTCAGGAAATTATTCTCCCGAAGAATCAACACGTCTCGAAGAAAAACTCAAAACTGTTTACAACCGTGGCTTTTGGGATGGTTACTATCTCGGCAGACGACTCGGTGAATGGACAGACAGGCATGGCTCAAGTGCTACAAAAACAAAAGAATACGTTGGTAAAATCATTCATTTCTATCCCAATAACATGGTTGCAGTTACTTTAGTAGAAAGCAGCGGTATCCGTCAGGGAGACGAAATCCTTATCACTGGAACAAGCACCGGTGCATATACATCACAAATTGACGAAATCAGAATTGCCGACAAAAAAGTAGATTACGCACAAAAAGGAGACATCATCTCCTTCAAAACAGAAACAAAAGTAAGACCTAACGACAAACTATACAAAGTAGTTTTCGCCGAAAGATAAAAAAATCTCCGAAATTCCGGTGCAGACAACAACCATATTACTTGAAATTCTTAAATCCCTCACTAATTTTATTTTATTTCATTTCACAGCTAAAAAATCCCATTTTTAGCTTTTCTCTTTATTTGAGAATTGCAGTGAACAAAACATTGTATAGAAAATCAAATATTTTTAAACTTGTAATTAAATTTTTTAAAAATGTTTTGAAATGAAAAATTTATTTTTATTTGTATTGCAAATATCTTTGTTGTTTTTTGTTGCTTATAACGAGATATTTTTTAAAGGTATTGAACAACAGAACTATTCAAATCTAATATCCACAATTGCTCTATATTTATTTATCCTATTATCAACAAAAGTAAAATTTCAAAATGTTGTTTTAAAAAAATATTTGCAACTAATTTACCTTCTCAAAAAATAAGATTATTAAGTTTGTTTGTTTTCATTGTTTCTGTCTTTAACATCATTGATATTTTTACAAATCTCGAAAATTATAAATTATGGGGATATTTTATTACAATTATTAATCTCACTTTCTATCTGGCAATGATCTTAATTCTTGCCAGTGAAAAAGAAAATTCTATATTGACATAGGGTTATTAACAAAAATAAAAAAACGAATAGCAAACACTATTCACTATTCGTTTTTCACTATTCACTAAATTTTATTTCCTATACTGCGAAATAAACTCTTCGACTTCGGGAATACCACCCTGAAAAATTAAATAGCCGTTGCTTGGTTCACGTTCGGTTATCTCACCTGCAATAGGTGTCAGCATAATCTCTTTTACTTTTTTCAAATCCTTTGTTTGTCCCAATGCCCAGCAAAGCTTCATATATGCCGCTTCCGGTAGCATGTTCGCAAGAGGGATTACACCGAGTTCCATCATGTCGCGACCTGTATCGTAAACATACATCTGCACATAACCCCAAAGTGTTTGCACAGTCATATATACAGCGACATTGTTATCCTGAGCACGTTTCAATGCAGGGTAAAGTGGCTTATTCACATGTCCCAATCCTGTTCCCGCAATGATAATACCTTTGTATCCATTGTCAATTAATGAATCAACCATATCAGGATGCATATTCGGATAGTAATAAATTATTGCAACTCTTTCTTCAAATGTCGGGATTATCTTTACGTTTTTGTCTTCTCTCCGTCTTTTATAATCATTCCGCAATGGTGTGATTTTATCCTTGCTAACCATAGCTATTGGTATATCACCGATTGTTCTGAATGTCGAGCGGTAACTCGAATGCATCTTCCTTACTCTCGTGCCTCTGTGCAAAAGTCCGTATTGGTCTGAAGTTGGTCCGAACATACAAACAACGATTTCTGCAATATCCGATTCAGAAGCTGTCTTGACGCTATGTATCAAATTCAAAGCGGCATCCGATGACGGTCTGTCGCTTGACCTTTGCGAGCCAACCAATACAATCGGAACAGGAGAATCCTGAATCATAAAGGAAAGAATTGATGCTGTGTGGTGCAATGTATCAGTTCCATGTCCGATTACGATACCGTCAACGCCTTTTTCAATTTCTTTTCCGATTGCCTTTGCTGTAGTAATATACTGCTCAGGACCCATATTTTCACTGAATACACCGAAGAGCTTTTCTGTTTCGAGATTGCAATAATCTGCAAGTTCAGGAACAGAACCATACAGTTCCCCCGGCGAAAATGCAGGAATAACAGCACCAGTTCTGTAATCCAGTCGTGATGCAATGGTTCCTCCAGTTCCAAAGAGCTTTACTCTTGGTTTTTTGGGTGAGTATGGGAAAAGCTTCTCAGGAATTTTGTAATGAGCTTCTTTTCGACCTGTAACTTTTATATCAGTAATTTTTTTTGCTGAAATACCGATATTGTAACCTGTTCTTAACTTAATAACAACATGAAATTCATCTGCCTGTTCAGAACGTGGCAGAATAATACCAACGTGGTCTCCATCTGTTGTTTTTATTTCTACATCACTCCAAACCTTTGCATTGAATTTTTGTAAAACCTTTAACGATTCACCACGATAACCTTTATAATCATCACTCTTAGCCATCAATTGCTCCCTCTTATTTTCCATTGATTTTTTTTGCAACATATTCACCACTTGCTCTTCCTTCTAATTTTTTCATTACCAATCCGATAAGTATATCATTTTTCTTATCGGGATTGAATATTTTCATTTTTTTGTATAATTTTTTCGCATTTTCTATTTCATTATCAATATCAGTTTTCTTTGCAGGTGCCAAAAGGAATTCTTTCTTGAATTTTCCTTCCTTTGCAGTCATTTTTATTGCATAGAAAACACCTTCACGGATAATCTTTTTGTCCTTGAAAGCAGAAAAGATTTTTTCCATAACATCCACAGTTAATGCAGAAGTATCATAATTCATTCTTTTGAGATGTTTGACAAATCTAATCATCACTACAGATGCAAAGACTGGATTGATTTTCCAAGTATTAACCATTTTTTTGAACAAAGCAGGATACTTAGAATCTGTTAAAGGTCTTAAAACATCAGTCGGGACTTTCATTTTTGAGAATTCTTTTTCATAATCCCAGAAATAAACCGGTAATTGTTTTCTTATTTTTTCCTTCCTTTCATCCAGAATTTTCTTTGGAGGAAGGTCAGTGTCGGGATACATTCTGTCAGGACCAGGTAATATTCTTTCAAAGCCATTTGTCCCATCTTTAAGTGCTTGTCTTGTTTCAGACGGGACACCAATAGTTGCTTCCTTTGCACGGATGACAATTTCTTTCGAAGCAGTGTCAGAGTCCTGCTGACTACCCCAAACAATAACTAATGTATCATTATCACTGCATCCAACATATTTCCGGATTTTCTGTCCTTCAGCTGTGGAAAGAGTGTTTTCGTAGCTGTCGGAGTTAATAATGTTTGGCATCTGGTCAAGGCAGGCAATCACTCTGACTCTGTCTGATATCTCTTTTGAGAAGAAAGTATCAGTCTGTGTCTGCCAGTTTAAAAGTCCTTTGAAACCTTTGAGTGTAACGCATTTAGCCACATGTCCTGCTGATAAAGCTTTCTTTATTGGCTGATAATCAGTGTTTTTCAAAAGATGTGTAATATCATCAATTTTTGATTTGAAAGTTTTTTCTGTGATACCTCTTCTTTTCAATTCTTCCCTTAATCTCAGCAAATTCCATTGTCTCATTGCTTCATTGTAAGTTAGCAAAGGAATGTGTTTTATCTTGGAAACGCCTTTGATTTCAATTCTTGTTCCTCCACGGACACTGACATTTACGTCCTGTCGAGAAGCACCGATTCCAGTCCGAACTTTACCGGTAGAGCGAACCAATCGTCTCAAAATGTCGTTGACTTCAGCTACTTCCTGAGGGGTTTTCATATCAGGATAGGTAACTGTCTCGATTAAGGGCATTCCCAAACGGTCAGTCAAATAAATTCTCGTATGACCATTGTCTGCAAATTCACGGCAGGAATCCTCTTCAATAGACATTTGGATAATACGAATTTCCCTGTCCTTAAATGGAATTTTCCCACCAACAGAAACAATCGCTGTTCTTTGAAAACCAGTGGGGATACTTCCATCAAGGTATTGCTTTCTTGCAATGTGGAGTTCGTCCACAATTGTAGAACCGAGCAAAAGACCGACTTCGATTGAAATATCCAGTGCCTGGTCATTTATTTCAAAAGGTGGAGTGTCGTCCATTTCGTAAGTACAGACCGTATCCCTGTTGATACGATAGATAATGTCTTTCTTGGTTTTGAACTCCATCAAAG
>RCNQ01000057.1 GCA_003731675.1 Bacteroidetes/Chlorobi group bacterium ChocPot_Mid | reverse complement strand
CAATATCACTGTATAAAGTCTCAATTTTGCGGACAAATTCCCAATTACTCTCATCAATTGAAATCTTCGACGGTTCACCACATAATAATTCTCTGCCATTAACAACAAAATCCTCATCAAGATATTTCTTCAATGATAAAAATCTCCTTGAATGAATATCTATCATTGCCCACTTCGTACTCGCAGAAGCAAAAATCTTATTTTCTCCACCGTACACATTAAACCTTCTGCTCGTGAATACATCTTCGATTTTATCTATCCATGTTTCTACAAGTATATTGTGTGTATTCGGTTGTTCAGCAAGAAACTCAAATAATAATCTGCTCAAAATCCAGGTTTTTCCACCTTTCATCAAATCCTCAATACCAAAATTATTAGCTTCAGCATGTTTTCCTGCTGCATCTAAAATACTGCCAATCAAACTTGAGAAAGCAATCCTACTCTTGAAATCGAATTGTCCCGGTCTGAAATAATACTGATATAATCCGATTTTTTCCATTATTTCTCAATTTCAGTTTCAACTGTGATATTTACTGTCCTGCTGTAAAAACGTCCTTCAGGCAATTCGTTATTATACATTAATTCATTCTCACCTTTGCCCTCAACAATTATATTTTTTGTATTTTTTATTTTTGATGCTACTGTTTCAGCTCTTCGTTTCGATAAATTTTTATTATATGTATCATCACCCATTCTATCTGTAAATCCCTCAATCAAAACTTTAGAGCTTTTTTTAATCTTCTCATTTATAAAATCCAGTATTTTCTGATTCTCCTTGTTCAATTCCGACTTATCAAAATCAAACAATATCAGACTGTACTTGTCAATTTTCTTATCATCAGCAGCTCCGTTTTCTTTCTCCTGCAATGTTTTGATTGTTATCTTTATAGTATCTTCTTTACTTACAATTTTGTTTCCGTAATAATCATTTATCTGAACTTTGAATGTTACTGGACTCTCATTCCTTGGTAGTGTCTGATTTACTTCGTACAACCTCCATATCAATCTTTCAGGCATTTTATTCTCACCTTTGAAAATAATAAGTGAATTTCCAGACTGATTTACTTCCAGACTCCATTTGTCAATATTGTAGCAAGTCCCTCCATTATTATAAAACCTGACCTGACTCGGTGTCACTTCCCTTAGTGTATCATTAATAATTACTGGTGATAGTATATCCCAATAATCTGAATTTATCTCTACTCTTCTATTCTCCTCAACACCATCAGCATCATTCATATTAGATGCTCTTTCTGGCAGATTTTTCCATTCGACCATTATTCGCTCTGGTTCGATTTTCCAGATATTAACAAAATAATCTTTAATAACATTCGCCCTTTTTTTCGACAATTCAAGATTTTCTTTCTCTTCACCAATCCCAGCATTGTAACCCGTCACTTTGATTGTTGCATTTGCAAACACCTGCAAACGTTTCCCAATTATATTTAGCAAATGATAATAAGTATCCAATGTTGAAAGATTTGATAAATCCTCGAGTCTGAATCTTCTGGCTTTAAATTCATTTAACAAATTATATCTCGACGATAGCTTTGAAGAGCTCTCATCAAAAAAAACGTAATTCAGTAATGGCTTAATATTGGTTGAGTGATACTCCTCTATGTATAACTCCTTCTTCGGATACTCTATACTTCCGTCTGATGCCATTGCATACACTTTTAAACAGCTCAAATCCACTTTCCCGTTATCCAATCTTTCAGAAATTGATATATCTTTTATTACTGATTTCGTCGGATAGAATAAAGTATCAACCCTATTCAATGTATTTGTAATAATCCTGTATTTCTCGGTTAATATAGTGTCAGATGTTATGAATGTTCTTCCCTTTTCCAAAAATTCCTTCTTTATATCTGCCCTTTCGATATTAACAATCCGAACAGAATCTCGATTCCTCCTGATTTCCTTGATTTCGTATTTAATCGTCGGATTTTCCGAATATTTTAACGATATACCAAACCTCACAGAATTCATATCCCAGGTTAATCTGCTTGCTATATCCGAATACCCGGTTTCCATCATTATCTCAGGACAAATCAAATATTGTCCATTAAAATTGACTGGAATATCATACCCAAAACCAACCACCAACGATGCCTGAATACCTAATTTCCCCTCAATATTCTTATCAAGCCCGGTAATAATCTGTGAACCATCTTTAAAAAAAATACCCTGTTCACCCAATAATGTCTTTTTATGTTCAAACATCTGAGAAAACCTCAATCCTGCATTGAATCCGCCGAACAAAGAAAACTCCTTAAACAAACGATACCTTATCAATGGCTCAAACTTTATGCTTGACAAATCAGATTTAATCTTGTGAAGAACATTAAATTCTGCAGGTAATCCGTTACTGATTACTTCCTCAGGTACAGTTCCCTCTATCTGTGCAATATTGTAATTCAAAAATCCTCTCAATAGGAAAGAAGTCCTGTCTGTCATCCTGTATTCATAAAAAGCACCGACATTAAAACCATTGCTTGAACCAGACGCTGTTCTCGGAATACTGTCCCAAACAGAAGGCAACTGCCTCATATCTACTGCCTGAAAATTATTTGTATATAGAACTGAAAATCCGTATTTTGTCCCCAATAAAAAATTTTCTTCATTATTCGATGAAAATAATTGATAGGTAAAAAAAATATTAATAATTGCTAAAACATATACAGATTTTATCATTACAAATCTCAAAAATTTCACTTCCATTAAATTGTATTTTTCCTTATTTTTATTCCTCAATCCACAAAAAAGCAAAAATCGTTCCTATAATTACTTATAAGAACGATTTTTTAAAATAATTCTGATTAATCCTTTACCAAAACCCCATTATATGAAACAACTTCTCCCTTTTCTGTAACTCCCTCAAATTTATAAATATATGTTGCCTTTGGTGAATTTGCACAGAACCAATATACCAGATTATGCCCCAGTGATATCGGACATTTTTCAAATGTCGTTACTTCCTGACCATCAAGATTGTATATTTTTAATCTTAATTCCTTTAATTCCCTTGGCAAATAATAAGAAAAATATGTATTATAAATCACAGGATTCGGGTAATTCTTTACATCAACTATCCAGTTCGGTCCCTCAAATGGTATCTGTAATTGTTTCATATTATTATTCGAACAAAACTCTGAGTTAGCTACATTATTCTGCACTCTTGCAAAAAATTCAATATATTCAAGAGAATCTTTTATATCATAAACTGCACTGAATTGTGTTTTCTCAAATTTATCAATAAAATTGAATACTTCTGAACCAACCAAAACTGAATCCCCTTTATTTGTTACAGCAAAAATACTGACAGTCACATTTTCAGCAGGTGTAACACCATTTTGTATCTTTGCAGTTAATCTGACCTGTGAATTATATTTCAACATTGATTGTGATGCCGTCAAATCATACAAATTCAAATCAACTGCAGGCAATTCTAATACCTCTTTATCCAGATATTTATATAAAGCAGGCGGACTATTCGGAGTTAATGATTTCCCAGTGTACGAAACATTGATATTCGGTACAACTGCACCAGTATCAAACATACACGAACAAACCCCTTCTTTCTCGGTAAAGTTCAGAAACAATTGCTTCTTCTCACCAGGAACACATGCACCTACATTGGCAATAATCTTATTCCCATCTAAAATACAATTTGGTGGTAATTTATCAATTATCGGCTTGAAATATCTTCCAATCTCTATCTCAAGTAAAGTGTTCTCAGCCATATCATTCCCGTAGTTTGTGATTTGAATCATTGATTCAATATCTTTCGGCTCATTAGGTTTGAATGTTAATACTTCACCTTTCTTCGGTTCAACTCCATTAATCCTCGAAATCATTTTAAAGTCATCAAGCTTTGGTCCTACTGTCGAAAGCAATATTTGTCCAACTTGCGAACTCTGTTTACCGAATGGTATTGCATCATAATTCAATGTTTCTGTCTTGGTTATTGGAAAGTTTTCAAAATTTCCATAGCTCGAAACTTCTCCCTGTGATAAGATATAAAACTCTGTCATATCCTTATTAGGAAAATCCTTTATTTGAGATAAGTCTATAGTCTCAATTCCTGTCAAATCATCATAAGCAGAAGGTATAGTGCCTGTCATCATAGCAAAATCATTATAATTCACATCCATTTTTGACCATTTTGCATTACCTGTTGCTTTATAATCCTGAGTAGTTACGACCTTGATATTCGACAACTTGCCAGACCCAATAACAAACTTCTGAAATTGACTTACATTACCATTATTATCTCTCTTAGAAACTGCAAACTTTAATGGTGGCACTTCATAATTAATTGCAGACCTCTGCACCTTTTCCTTATTTTGTTTTGCAATTGCTTTTTCGTTATAATGTCTCCTCTCACCGTCAATTTTAAAATTAATATCGTATGTACCTTTATTCAGCTCTGAATCAACATTCAACAAAAATACAAAATATGCTCGCCTCGACGGTTGTAACAATGGCAGTGTATTGCCTATCTTCACTAAAACCTCACCCTCAGGTTGATTAAATCTCCAACCAGCTCTGAAAGCACCAATATCATCTCCACCTTGAATAACTTCACCTGTAACAGGGTCAACTTTTGCAGGAACCAGCGGTCTGGGATATGCTACATAAGCCATCTCTATTTTTGTATC
>RCNQ01000330.1 GCA_003731675.1 Bacteroidetes/Chlorobi group bacterium ChocPot_Mid | reverse complement strand
ATTTATGCTCATTATTTATTTGATGATATTAGTTTTATAACGAAACCAAATATCGAATTCGGACAGGTGCATATGCCTTGGCTGGATTTTGAGGAGTATGTTAATTATTACAGAATGCAGGGAACAATGTTTATGGAAAGGTCAGGACTATTTAATTCAGCTGATTTTGGTATAACCGCAGCGGGATATTTAGGTGGAGAGCTTGATGATAATTATAAGAAAGAAGTTAACAGTAAATACGCAGGCAGGTACGGGAGTTTCGCTTTTGGTGTTTACAATGGCGGAGGTTATCATGCAATTGAAGCGACACAGAATAAGACAATTGAAGGTAGGTTGACCTTAAGACCATTGCCTGATGTGATTCCTGGATTGCAGTTGTCTTATTTTGGTATTTTAGGAAAAGGTAATATGACTTATGGGGCAGATACAATACCTGACTGGAGTTTGAATGCAGCAATGCTATCTTATGAACATAAATATTTTACTTTTACAGGTCAGTTTGTAACAGGAGAAGGTAATCAAAAAGGTAAGCTTACAGATGCTTTGCACGTAAGCAATAAGATTTCGGGTTACTCAGTATTTGCAGAAGGTAAGATTGACGAACACTGGAGAGTAATTGCAAGATACGATGCTTTTGACAATAATACTGAAGTAGATAATAATGCAGAGACAAGATTAATTGCTGGTGTGGGATATGATTTTGGGAATAAAAATATTCTGATTATTGATTTTGATAAAACGATGTATGAGAATACAACTTTGGCAGATAAAAATTTGGTTAAATTAACAATGCAGATAAATTTTTAGAAGTATTTGGAAGAAATAAAATTTGATAAAAATAATTTTTTAATTATAAATGTAAAGGAGAAATAATTTATGAAAAAGACATTAAGTATAATTTTGTTATCAGCGATGGTAATGGGAATTACATTCACAGCAAAAGCAGTTGAACTGGTAGGTGCGGGAGCAACATTCCCATATCCGCTATATTCAAAGATGTTTGATACGTACTATCAATTGAAGAAAGTTAAGGTAAACTATCAGTCAATAGGTTCAGGTGGTGGAATAAAGCAGTTATTGAGTAAGACAGTTCACTTTGGTGCATCAGATGCTGTAATGGAAGACGAAGAAAAAGCCAAAGCAGGAATTAAGGTTCATCATATACCAACTTGTTTTGGTGCTGATGCGATTACATTTAATTTACCGGGAGTAACAAAAATGAATTTGACACCGGATTTAATTGCAGATATATTTCTTGGGAAAATAACAAGCTGGGATGATAAGAGAATTGCGAAAGTAAATCCGAAAATTAAATTTCCAAAAATGCCCATTGTTGTTGTAAGGCGTTCTGATGGTAGCGGTACAACATATATTTTTAGTGATTACTTGTGTAAGATTTCTTCTGAGTGGGAATCAAAAGTCGGAAGAGGTAAATCTTTAAACTGGCCTGTTGGAATAGGTGGTAAAGGCAACGAAGGAGTTTCAGGATTGGTAAAACAAACACCTGGTTCTATTGCTTATGTGGAGTTGATTTATGCTATAGGAAATAAGATGCCGGTCGCAAGTGTTCAGAATTTATCAGGCAATTTTGTTTATCCTTCAATTCAATCAGTGAGTGAATCAGCAAATATTGAACTTCCAGACAATACAGAGGTTTCGATAACAAATACAAATGCAAAGAACGGATATCCGATTAGCAGTTTTACATGGATATTAGTTTATGATGATTTAAGTGTATTGAAAATGAAAGATGATGAAGCTAAGGCAATGATGAATATGCTTTGGTGGATGATTCACGATGGGCAAAAGCTTGTTAAACCTTTACATTATGCTCCATTGAGTCCTGCGGCTGTAAAGAAAGCTGAGGGTTTATTGAAATCAGTAAAGTTGAATGGTAAAAATATATTGAAATAATCATATTTTTGTTTTGTTATTATTGATGGTTTTTGTTGAAATAAATGTAAAGCGGAGAATTCCGTGGATAAAAGCATGGGTTCTTTGCTTTACAATTTTTCTTGCTTAATTCCCCGACAAATCATAATTTTAAGTAATGATGCTCAAGAAAAAAAATATAAAAATTAACGGAGATACTATTTTCAAATATGCAATTGGTTCATCAGTTGTAGTATTGATAATGCTGATTGTAGGAATATTTGTATCACTGATAGTCTATTCTTATCCGACGATAGCGAAGTTTGGTTTTGGTTTTATAAGTGGTCATACATGGGACCCCGTTACAGAGGAGTTTGGAGCATATCCTTTCCTCATCGGAACATTGATAACCTCGTTTATAGCTCTTATATTGTCATTTCCGGTGTCAATAATGATTTCAATATTGCTGAGTGAGTATTTGAAATCGGGAGTTATTCATAATTATGTAAAATCATCTGTTGAATTATTAGCTGGTATTCCGTCAATTATTTATGGGTTTTGGGGGTTGTTCATTTTTGTACCTGTTGTTAGGGAAGTGCAAATGTATTTTGGGATTACTCCTTATGGGATTGGTATTTTAACAGCATCGTTGATTTTATCGGTGATGATAATTCCTTATTCTGCGACAATAGCTTATGAGGTAATATCTTTGACACCGTCAGAAATTAAGGAAGCGGCATATTCTCTGGGAGCAACGCATTTTGAGGTTATCAGAAAAGTAATTCTACCATATTCAAGTTCGGGAATAGTAGCAGGAGTATTGTTGTCTTTAGGTAGAGCTTTGGGTGAAACAATGGCAGTAACGATGGTGATAGGTAACTCACATATTTTGCCTGATACGCTGTTTGCGCCCGGTAATACAATGGCAAGTGTAATAGCAAATGAATTCACAGAGGCAACAAGTGATGTGTATCTTTCAGCTTTGATTGAAATTGGTTTGTTATTGATGATTGTTACGGCATTTATAAATGTTGTAGGAAAGATGATTATTAAGAAGTTTTCAGTAGGAATGTCATAATTTAAAAATAGCAGAGATTTATTAATGGCAGATAAGTTAGAAAATATTAAATCAGGAAATATGGGAAGGGGTAATCTGTCCTTCAGGATTTTTAAAGATAGGTTGTTTAAAATTTTTGTTTTTGTTATTTCGGGTTTGGCGACAATTCCATTGCTGTTGATTTTGTTTTATATAGCAAAGATGGGAATAGCATCAATCAATTGGGAATTTTTTATAAATTTGCCACGACCACCTGGTGAAGTTGGAGGTGGGATAGCGAATGCTCTTGTGGGGACTTTGATATTAATATTGACATCATCACTTATTGCAATTCCACCTGCGATTGCATTGGGTGTTTTTATGTCGGAAAATAAAACGAAAAGTTTTTCGAAGTGGATAGGTAGCGGAGTTGAAATATTGCAGGGGATACCTTCAATAGTTATCGGAATAATTGCGTATGTGTGGGTTGTCAGACCGATGGGAGGTTTTAGTGCATTGTCTGGTAGTGTTGCGTTGGCGATTATGATGATACCATTTATTGCAAAGTCAACAGAGGAAACTTTGAAGATGATACCGTTGCATTTGAAGGAAGCTTCAATGGCTTTAGGGGTACCTTATTATAAAACTATTCTAAAAGTTGTTATGCCTGCTGGTTTAAGTGGTATAGTAACAGGTGTGATTATTGCAATAGCAAGAGTAGCAGGGGAAACAGCACCTTTGCTGTTTACTGCTTTTGGAAATCATTTTATGTCATATAGCATTTTCAAACCGATGAATTCTTTACCATTGCTGATTTTTAATTATGCTGGGAGTCCTTACGATGAATGGCATTCATTGGCGTGGGGAGCTTCTTTTGTTTTGGTGGTTATGGTTTTATTGTTAAATATTATTTCAAAAATATTATCTAAAAGATGGAAAGTAAAATTTTAAAAATCAAAGATTTCAATGCTTATTACGATGATGCACAGGTTTTGAAGGATATCAATCTAAGTATTTTGAAAAACAATGTAACAGCAATAATGGGTCCTTCGGGTTGCGGGAAAACGACATTGATAAGAGCTATTAACCGGATGCATGATTTCACACCAAATGCAAGAATGGAAGGTGAAATATTGCTGAATAATGAAGATTTGTATCAGATGGAGCCGATAATTGTCAGGAGAAAAATCGGGATGGTATTCCAGAGACCTAATCCATTTCCTACAATGAGCATTTTTGATAATGTGATAGCAGGATACAAGCTAAACGGAATAAAATTAAGCAAGGAAGATAGGAATAACATTGTTGAAGATTCATTGAGAAAATCCGCTATGTGGGATGAAGTAAAGGACAATCTGCATAAAAAAGGTTCTTTTCTTTCAGGAGGACAACAGCAAAGATTGTGCATAGCAAGGGCTTTAGCTATGAAACCTGAGATTTTGTTGCTTGATGAACCCACATCTGCTTTGGACCCTAAAGCAACAGCTCATATAGAGGAATTAATATCGGAGCTGAAAGACTATGTGACGATGATTTTGGTAACACATAATATTGCGCAGGCGGCGAGAATTTCTAATTACACAGTTTTTTTGTATCTTGGTGAATTGGTTGAATACGATAAGACAAATAAGATGATGACGACACCAAAAGATAAAAGGACTGAGGAGTATCTGACAGGAAAATTTGGATAATAGTTAGAAATTTTGTAATTATAAAGTTTGAAATAATATAAATCGGTGAAAAGATGATAGAAGAACATATAAACAGGTTAAAAGGTAAGATTGTAAGCTACACTTATCATGTGGAAAATATGCTTAAGAACAGCATTAAGGGTTTAATTGACTCAGATGTAAGATTGCTGACTAATGTGATTGAGATAGATGAAAAAGAATCAAATAAAATGGACAATAATATTGAGAAGGAGTGCATAGCGGCGATAGCGCAGTTCTCACCGAAAGCAATGAACCTGAGAACTCTTTTGATGATTATGAAGATGAACAAGGATATTGAAAGGATGGGTGACCATTGTTCCAATATTTGTTACAATTCATTGGACATAATTAAGATGGAAATCTCAAAAACCAAGTTTTACAAGCTGATAGAGCAGATGACATCAGAAGTCCAGCTTATGCTAAAGCATAGTATTGAATCATTTGTCAATGAAGATATAGAGCTTGCAAAAAGTGTAAGAAAAAGAGATGAGAAGGTTGATAAATATCAGAAAGACCTTACAAGTTATTTTATTAAGAAGATGAAGAAGAAACCCGAAATGGTAGAGTGTTCTTTGTTTTTCATTAAGATTGTGAATAATTTGGAAAGAATAGCAGATTTATCAACTAATATTGCTGAAGATGTTGTATTCGCTTTGGAAGGCAAAGTGATTAAGCATTGATTACAAAATAGATATAATTTTAAATGGTTTTAAATAGTAGTACAGTTTTTTGTAGATAGAATAAATTGAAAAATTATGGGTAAGATATTTAAAAAAATTTTTGGGTTGTATTTGGCAATTATTATTCCTTTTACAGGAATAATTTTATTTATCGTTTCAGATGTTGTGCATGAGCATTATTTAAAGACGATAACCAATGATTTAAAAATGTTGAATTATTCTGTCAGAGAACAGCTTGAAGGTGATATTTTAAATAATTCAGTTGATGATTTACAAAAGAAGGTTCGGAAATTAAATAAAACTGTAAAAGCAAGAATTACTGTTGTTGATATTGAAGGTAATGTTCTTGCTGATTCCGATGAAGACCCATCGCTGATGGAAAATCATGGGGCAAGAGTTGAAATAGCTCAGGCAATGTCCGGTAAAGTAGGCTCTTCAGTTCGTTATAGCAACACAGTTCATAAGAAGATGTTATATGTGGCATTGCCCTTGAAAGAATCGGGTT
>RCNQ01000056.1 GCA_003731675.1 Bacteroidetes/Chlorobi group bacterium ChocPot_Mid | reverse complement strand
ATGCCTCATCAAATACCTTATTCATATCGGAAGAAAAATAGTGCTGAGTTGCTCCGCTGATTTTCGGGAGTTTACTTAATTCTTCATTAATTTTAATTTTTATTGTGTTTACATTTACGCCCAGCTTCTTCAAAATCTGTACTACCAGACTATCAATATCCTGAACCAATGCCGCAAAAAGATGTATTGGTTCGATGGCTTGATTATTGTAACTTTCAGCTATTTCCTGAGCTGTCTGAATCGCTTCCTGTGACTTCAATGTAAATTTTCTATAATTCATATTCCAACCAAAAATAACTTACATATTCAAAATTATCTTATTTCAAAAGACGAATTTTTTTATCCAAAAGTGTTAATACGGTATTGCAATTAATAATTGCTATAATTATAAAATTTCGTATTTTAGAAAAAATAAATAACTATATCCTGGAGATTTGTCATGAGAAAAAGTATTTTAAAATATATCCTTATCGTATTGATTTTGGGAACCACGCATATTTTTTCAGCCCAACCTATAATAATTGACCACAGTTGCTGCGACTTAACAAAAATTCCTGAAAATTTTATTGTTCAAGCAAAGCAAAACTTCCGAATTGCTTACGGACATACTTCACATGGAAGCCAGATTGTTACGGGCATGACACTTCTTCAGTCCCAACTTTACAATTTCGGAACTTCCTCAGGTCAGCTATACTTCAGAGATAACGGAATACCCGGTGCAAGCGATTTAGGAAATCCCGACCGTATTACCTGGGCTATTGCTACAAGAAATCTTCTAAAAAACAATACCAATAATATCAATATGATTATTTGGTCATGGTGCGGTCAGGCAAATACAACCGAACAAAATATTCAGATTTATCTTGACTCAATGAGTAGTCTTGAAAAAGATTTTCCCAATGTTAAATTTATTTATATGACAGGACATCTTTATCCACCCGGAAGTGGTGGCTGTGTTGATGGTAACAACAATCTTAGAAACGAGCAAATCAGAAATTATTGCCGTAATAATGGCAAAATTCTCTTCGATTTTGCTGATATCGAAAGCTACGACCCTGATGGCATTTACTTTCTTGACCGCTGTGCTGATGATGCTTGCAATTATTATAATTCTCAAGGCAACCTTATAGGAAATTGGGCTGTTGAATGGTGTAATGCTCATCCTGGTCAATGCGGTGATTGTTCTTGTGCTCACTCTCACTGCCTTAACTGTCAGCAAAAAGGAAAAGCTTTTTGGTGGATGATGGCTCGTATTGCTGGTTGGGATGGGGTTCCCGGTTCAACCGTTGCTATACCAACTCTGAAAGGTCCTGCTATAAACTCTGTTGATGATGATGGCTCTGTCAAATTCGAATGGAACGCAGTCAACAATGCTACCGAATACAATATTCAGATTTCGGAAGATAATTCCTTTTCTGTTATTATTCACAACCAATGGACTTCATCTTTGGAAGTAACAGTAAGTAATTTAGAATTAGGGAAAATGTTTTACTGGAAAGTCAAAGCAAAAACAGAAAATGTTACCGGCGATTGGTCTTCTGTTAACAGTTTCATTACAAGAATCGCGACTCCTGTTTGTGAATTTCCAATAGACAATGAAAAAATTGATGGCACTGATGTTCTACTACAATGGCAAACTGTTCCAAATGCTTCTGAATACGAAGTTCAGGTTTCAGAACAAACAAATTTCAATGTTTTGGTAGATTCTTATAAGGGAAATAATTTAAGATTCATACCTTCGGGATTACAACTTGGGAAAAAATATTACTGGAAAGTACGTTCAGCTAATTCCTTAATTACTAGCTATTGGTCAACAGCAAGCTCATTTGAATGTCTTGCAAATGAACAAAATAAGATAACACTTAATACAGAAAATTATGATTTCGGTACTACACAAGTCGGGTCTCATATTACTCATCCTTTCACAATTTATAATATCGGGACAACTGTAGTTGAAATAAGTGACATCCGAATCACTGGTCCTGGTGCCTCTGTCTTCCTTGTTGTTGAAGATAATATTCAAGCTTCAATACCACCAAATGACAGTATGCAATTCAATATCAAGTTTTTACCCGATAATACAGGTGATTACAATGCTTCCGTAAATATTACTAATTCATCCTTCAATAATCCGTTAATTCTTAACATCAGCGGTTCGGCAATTCCTTCAACTGATGTAAATGATAACTTTGTAAATCAATATTTCGATTTTAAGTGCAGTCCAAATCCTGCTAATACTGAGATTACTTTAAATATAAACATTAAACAAAAAGGTTTGAATAATTTCGATATTTCGATTTTTGATAATAATGGCAAAGAGTATTCAAAAATCCATCTTCAAGATTTACAAACCTGGAATAATTTAATAAAAATTGATTTAACCAGTTTCCCATCAGGTGTTTATTATCTGACTATTAAAACACATGGCAATTTGTTCGCATTACCAGTAATATTAGTTAAATAGGAGGGAACAAAATTATATAGGGAATCATGCTTAGCCCATGCAGAATATGTCAATCTGAAAATACTGAAACTTTTAGTTTTGGGAATACCCTTTTACTAAGATGCAATGACTGTGGCATAATTTTCAATAACAATTTTCCCGATAAAATTACAGTTGAAAATTATTACAAATATAATTACTCAATTGACAAAACAAAAGATATTAATAATCCTTACATTCTTGAGGAAAAAAGAGTAAAACTTTTACCTGAGCAATATGGACTCATTTCAAAAATAATATCTTTTAAAAATCATCCCGCCAGATTACTCGATATTGGCTGTGGCTTTGGTTTCTTCATTGACGAAGCAAGAAGATTCGGTTTTGATTCCTACGGCGTCGAACCATCAGTGATGGCTCTGAATTATTGCCACTCAATCGGTTTAAATGTTTTTGACAACATTGACAAAATCAGCACAAAGTTCGATATCATTACTTTGTTTCACTCATTGGAACACTTCATTGACCCCAAAGAAACAATTGATAAGATTAAAAATATATTGACGCACGATGGATTCCTCTTCATTCGTGTTCCTGCTTTTGATTGTTACTGGAGTAAAATATTAAAAAGTAAATGGGTATGGTTCCAACCTGAAAATCATTATTTTCATTATTCGCTAAAATCCTTGCAATACCTACTTGCGTTATCAAACCTGAAAATAATCGAGATTAATTATCAG
>RCNQ01000329.1 GCA_003731675.1 Bacteroidetes/Chlorobi group bacterium ChocPot_Mid | reverse complement strand
TTAAATGCTTTCCAGCAAAGAAAAGTTGCAACAGCAGTCAAGTATGCAAGACATCTTGCATTAGTTCCTTTTGTTGCTAATGATACAGCATAATAGAATAGTTGAACGAAATTGGAGGGCTGTCTTAAAAAGGCAGTCCTTTTTTATTTCAAAGGGTAATTTCCTGTAACTATTATCAATTCTCTCGGATTAACAGAAGTCCCTTTGAAGTTGCCACGGAAAATTATATTGTTGATTTTTCCTTTGGCTAATTTTAATTTTTCGTAACTGGAGTTTTTTATAGTCGAATCAGCTGATGTTAGAGAAATTGAATAATCTCCAGCTGGAGAATTTGCAAGTTCGGAGTATTCTCCACTTGAGAGACTGAATTTTCTTGTATATCCTTCAGTGCTAATTGTAAAGTAAATAGTTGGTGCATCTGGAGATACGTTTATACATCTTATATATATATTGGATTCTTGGGGGTTCTCGATATAATCTTTTATCATAAGTGATTGGACTGATTCTTCAGCCCCGAACGCAATAAATGTGTAGTTGCTGTCTTTTTTAATATTTAACACATTGTTGAAAAGTAATTTTAGTGTATCTCCCTGTGCAGTTCTTTCAGTTTTTGCCAGTTTAAGAGTATTTTTTTTGTCGCCAACCATAACTCCGACTGGAATGTAGTTTTTTAATTTAATTAAACTTTGAGAAGAATCATTGTAAATTATGGTATCCAGCCTTTCAACTATCTTGCTTGAAGAAAGAACATAAAGGGTATTAAGATTTTGTTCGGGCATTGCATTAATGAAGAGAACATTAGCAAAGACCGTCGGCTTAATTATTGTGGGAGATTTTATATCAGTAGGACACTCGCAACTCATCGAAAGAATTGCGAGCATCGCTATTAAAACTTGTTTAACTTTAGATTGCATTTTTAGAAGCTCAAACCTGCTCCGATAACAAAACCATTTTTACCAGTTGATTTGAATCCGTTAACATTATATAGGAAAGTTGAGTATTCCCAACCAACATTGACTGCCCATTTGCTGTAAGGTGTCAATGTTAAACCTGTTTGTAGTTTACCCATAAACCAACCTAAATTGGTAGAACCACCTGTGAGTTGGATGTATGGAGTCAGAAGATTTCCGATTTCGTTGAAATCTTTGAGAGGTAAAACACCTTTGACTGTTAATCCAAGATAGCTGAGATTTGGTAATTTTTGGTACTCATAGCCTTCTTTAATAAATCTCATTGCAAATTGTTCTGAGCCAGCTGTCATACCAATGTAAAGATTATCATTCAACTTATAAACTGCTGTAAGGTTATAATCCAGATTTTGACCATTGATATCAACTGCAACATTAGAAGATTTGTTAGCATAAGTAAGAATAATCGCAATTTTCCCATCACTAAAATTATTTGATGGTTGAAGTTTAAGTGTATTAACAAACGGGTCAATAATTTCATTGTTAACCGGATTATTATTGTTAATCATCTTAAGTGATGAAATTTTGTCTGTTGTGCTTACCTGAGATGCTTCAGTAAACATTGATGCTAAATTCACAGGTTTTTCGTCGAGACTCTGATTTGAAGAGTTTGAATTATTTGATTCCTGTGAATTTGGAATATTTTTAATTGCATTCGAAATTCCTGAGTAAGCAAAATTATTTCCTTTCTGTATAGCTTGATTGGTATTATCCTTTGAAGAAATAACAGGAATATCGTTTTGTACCTGAGCTATATTCTTATTTTCAGGTTGTGATGCAAATCTGTTGTCTGTAAGCATAAATACAGCTGTGGTTAGACTTGCTGTGATAATGACAGCCGCAACTGTAGCAATATGCTTTTTGAAAAATCTTGAGACAGCAGTACCGACTGGACGGACAGCAATGCTGGCATCTGGATTAGGTGCAATTCTTCGCAGATAATCTCCAGAAGGAATTGAAAATCCCAATGAATTGAAAATAGTGTTAGTACTTTCAGTAGGAGGTGATATTGTTCTCATATCGCTCATTGCGACATTTTGAAGTTGAACTTGCTGATTAAATTCGACTCTAAGGTCAGAATTTTTTGCAAGTTCAGCGAACAATACATCCTCGTTCACAGCATCTAACTGTGAGTCCAGGTATTCGTGAATTAATCTTGAGTAACTCATATCTCCACTCTTTTATTTTATTTTGACAAATCTTCTAAATAAGGTGTTAAAATATCTTTTATTTTTTCTTTAGCTCTCCAGACCCTGTTTTTAATAGCAGGAATGGAATCTCCTGTTATTTTAGCAATTTCTGCATAAGAAAGACCTTGATAAAGTCTGAGAACAAAAGCTTCCCGGTATTCCGTTTCGAGTAATTCGAGAGCAGAAGCCAGTAGCTGAAGTAATTCGTTTCTTTCATAATCGGAATCGTTAGTCCAAGTATGAAAGTCTTCGATGCTAAAATTTGGCTTTTTTTCCCTTTTGTTGTTTATACATATATTCCGTGCAATTTTAAGAAGAAAGCCGGGTATATTATCAACCTTTGCATGGTCTTTAGCTGTATCAAAGAACTTAATAAATGTTTCCTGAAAGATGTCTTTAGCATCTTCAGATTGACCGGTGACCCTTAAGCAATAAGCATAAACTCTTTGAGAATATCGGGCATAAAGCTCTGCAAAAGCGGCTTCAGCTTCATTTCTCTTACCTGACAGCATTTCGTATAGCTGGGTATCGTCATATTTGCTGATTTTATTGCTCATAAAATTAAAAACGCATCACACACATAATTGTTTCATAAAAAGTTTTATTATTTTTGTTTCCAATAACCTCGGTAAACATTATTGCAAATTAATCTTGTTTTTTCAGATTTAATGTCTATGATTTCCAGATTTCCTGAGAACTTATCTGCATTGTTCTTAAAACGTTTTGTATATAATATGCTGTTCCCGTCAGAAGACCAAACAGGATTTAGAATATACTCGTTTTCTCCAACGCTTGTAAGTTGCTCCCAAGATGTGGTCAAAGTATCACTGGTAAAATTGCGTTTCCACAGGTTACCTCTTTTATCGGTAACAACAATTTTTGTTTTATCGGGCGAAACAATCGGATTGTATGCTCCCTCATTTGCCACGTTGATGGTATATGATTTTGTGTCGTTTTCAATAAACCAAACACCAACGTGGTCTAATTTTTCATGTACTGTATAACAATATACAATAACATCCTGATGAGTCCAATCCAATGTCGCTTCTCCCCTTTGACCATTTATGCCAAAAGAAATTTCTTTACTGGCAGTAATTCTACCGGGGTCATCAGAGCTTACAACATTGATTCTAAGCGGAGCTTCAAGACTGTCACCTTCGAGAAAAGCAAGGAATTTACTGTCAGGCGAAAAAACAGGTATTGTGTTTGGGCAGATATCATATTTTCTTGTAGCCCAAGCAGGTCCACCAGAGCCAACTACCAGTTCATCAAATCCGGAAAAGAAAGCTATATGCTTACCATCTTTAGAAATAACAGGATAGTTGATGACAGGGAAAGTACCTTGGTCAATTAGGGTATAATATGCGTTTTTTTCAATATTATACCTTTGAATATTATCGTTGTTGTTATCTCTTTTACTCCAAAAAACAATATTGTTGTCATTTGAAGCAGGTGAGAACAGAACTCCGTTTTCAACTAATTCAGTAAGATTATCTCCGTTAAGCTTTACAGTAAAAATTCCGGGATTATTGCTGTTAAGTGCTTTACCTGAAAATATAATATCACCACCACCTGAACTCGAATCAGTTATGTTCGGACATTCCTTACAAGATAAAAATACCATGAAAGATATTACAGAAATCATCATAAAAATATTAACTGGTATTCTCCTCATCATTCTTTTCTCTTAAAGACAGACATATTTCCGCTTAAAATTTTTTAATATTTACAAGAACTTTTCATGAATTATACTTTTTATATATATATAGACACAAAAAGTGCAAAATCGTCTCAAAAAAAATGAAAATATTTTTGATTATTTTATATGTTATACGTGAAATAACCCTAATATTTCAATATTTTAATAACTTTTCACAAGCACAAATCAAATTTAAGTTCTTATATTTTAATCACTTATTAAAATTACAAAAAATATTTTTACAAATATATAAAAAATTTAGCTTTTTTTATAGAAAAAAGGGGAATTTTTAATGAAAATCAAAAATTTTAAAATAGCTGTAAATCTTCCAAGACACTTAAAATACTCAATGATATATTATTATGATTTGAAAAAAATACTTATATTTGTAAAATATTAAAAGATTATGAAAAA
>RCNQ01000055.1 GCA_003731675.1 Bacteroidetes/Chlorobi group bacterium ChocPot_Mid | reverse complement strand
TTTCGACAGACCAGATAGCAAGTGCGGCTTCGTCGTTGATTCCATTTTTGGAGCATGATGATGCAAATCGTGCTTTAATGGGTTCTAATATGCAACGTCAAGCAGTTCCTTTATTGAGACCGGAATCTCCGATTGTTGGCACAGGCATGGAAGCAAGAGTGGCAAGGGATTCGAGGACTTTGTTGCTTGCTGAAGGTGATGGAGTTGTTGATTATGTTTGTTCGGAGTTTATTAGAATTATTTATGATGAAGCAAGGTCTGAGAGAGAGAAGTTAGTTAATTTTAATTATAAAAAAGTTGTTACATATCCTTTGCTTAAGTTTTTCAGGACTAATCAGGATACATGCATAAATCAGAAGCCAATTGTTAAACAAGGACAAAAGGTGGTAAAAGGTCAACCAATAGCAGACGGAGCATCTACTGATAAAGGAGAGCTTGCTTTGGGAAGGAATGTTCTTGCGGCATTTATGCCTTGGAGCGGGTATAATTTTGAGGATGCTATTATAGTTTCTCAAAAGCTGGTTGCTGAAGATGTTTTTACTTCGATTCATATTGAAGAATTTACTTTGCAAGTAAGAGATACAAAAAGAGGCGAGGAAGAATTTACTAAGGAAATTCCAAATGTTAGTGAAGAAGCAACAAAAGACCTTGATGAAGATGGTATTATCCGTAAAGGTGCAAAGGTAGTTGAAGGAGATATTATAATAGGTAAAATTACTCCAAAGGGAGAGACAGACCCTACTCCTGAAGAAAAGCTATTAAGAGCAATTTTTGGTGATAAAGCTGGTGATGTTAAGGATGTGTCGTTGAAAGCAACACCTGGTATTAAAGGAATTGTTATAAATACGAAGTTGTTTACGAGAAAAGTGGCAGGCGGAGATAAGGATGCCAAGGCAGATGAAAAGAAGAGGCAGGAGCTTTTAGTTAAGAGAGAAAAAGAAGAGTTGAAGGAACTGGATAATGATTATATTGAGAGATTAGCTAATTTGCTTGACGGTGAGAAGCTGGTGGGATTGCAGATGACTGATGGTTCAAAGGCATTCCGCAGTGGGAAGAATATGAAGAAAGAAGATATAATTGAGAAATATAAGGATAAAAGTTTTAAACCTGAATTATTGGATTACCAGCAGGAAGTTTGTTCAAATAGTAATAAGAATGAGCTATTTGAGGAGATGACAAGGAATTATTTGAAGAAAAGAGATGACCTTCAAGCTGAATACAGAGCAGAAAAGAGTAAAATAATCGGTGGTGATGAATTGCAACCGGGTATTTTGCAGATGGCAAAGGTTTATGTAGCTAAGAAGAGAAAATTGCAAATTGGTGATAAGATGGCAGGAAGGCATGGTAATAAGGGTATTGTGTCGAAGATAGTGCCAATAGAGGATATGCCTTTTATGCCTGATGGAACACCAGTTGATATAGTATTGAATCCTTTAGGTGTGCCATCACGTATGAACTTGGGTCAGTTGTTTGAAACTGCTTTGGGTTGGGCTGGTTCGAAACTTGGTGTTAAGTTTGCCACACCGATTTTTGATGGTGCATCATGGGAAGAAGTTGAACAGTACCTTAAACAGTCAGGATTACCTGAAGATGGTAAGACAGTTTTATTTGATGGAAGGACAGGAGATGCTTTTACGGAAAAGATTACCGTTGGAGTAATTTATATGCTTAAGCTGTCCCACTTAGTTGAGGATAAAATACATGCACGTTCCATAGGTCCATATTCATTGATAACGCAGCAACCATTGGGAGGTAAAGCTCAGTTTGGTGGTCAAAGATTAGGTGAGATGGAGGTTTGGGCGTTGGAAGCATATGGTGCGGCACATACATTGCAGGAAATGTTGACAGTAAAATCTGATGATGTGCAAGGTAGAGCCAGGATGTATGAAGCAATTGTGAAGGGCGAAAATATGCCTGAAGCAAGTATTCCTGAATCATTTAACGTATTGATTCGTGAGCTTCAGGGATTGTGTCTTGATGTTCATGTTGAGTAGTAATTTATTGAAGAATATTTAATTAAAAAACTGAAAAGAATTAGAAAGAATATAGGAGAGAACAAGATATGTATAGTTCGGAATTGCCAAAAAAGGGTTTCAGCAGTATATCAATAAAAGTTGCTTCACCTGATGATATATTAAATAGGAGTCATGGTGAGGTTACAAAGCCTGAGACTATAAATTATCGTTCTTTTAGACCCGAAAAGGATGGTTTGTTTTGTGAGAAGATTTTTGGACCTATAAGGGATTGGGAGTGTGCATGTGGAAAGTATAAAAGGATAAGGTATAAAGGTATTGTTTGTGACAGATGTGGGGTTGAGGTAACTCAAAAGAACGTTCGAAGAGAGAGAATGGGTCATATAATGCTGGCAGTACCGGTAGTGCATATTTGGTTTTTGAGAAGTTTGCCGAGCAAGCTTAGTGGTTTGTTAGGTATGGCAACTAAAGATATTGAGAGAATAGTATATTACGAATCTTATGTAGTTGTTCAGCCGGGGAATACAGGTTTGCAAGCTAAAGATTTGCTGACAGAAGAGCAATATTTGGAGGTTTTAAATGATTTGCCTGAAAATGAATTGAGGTTAGATGATGAAGACCCGAATAAATTTATTGCTTTGATTGGTGGTGAAGCTATAAAGGAAATGTTGAAGAGGGTTGAACCTAAGGAAGAGTATTTAAGATTAAAGGAAATTTTGAAAGATGAGACTTCACAGCAAAAGAAGCAGGAATTGCTGAAAAGGTTAAGAATATTGGATTACTTTAGAAAAGTAGAAGCAGAGAACCTGATGAACAAGCCTGAATGGTTGGTTTTAGATGTTATTCCTGTTACTCCTCCTGATTTAAGACCATTGGTGCCTTTGGAAGGTGGGAGGTTCGCTACAAGTGATTTGAATGACCTTTACAGAAGAGTTATCATCAGGAACAACAGGTTGAAGAGGTTGATTGATATCAAAGCACCTGAGGTAATTTTACGTAATGAGAAGAGGATGTTGCAGGAAGCTGTTGATGCTTTGTTTGACAATAGCAGAAGAGCTGTAAGAAGTGAATCGCAGAGAGCATTAAAGAGTCTTGCTGATACTTTGAAGGGTAAAACAGGGAGGTTCAGGCAGAATTTGTTAGGTAAGAGGGTTGATTATTCGGGGCGTTCTGTTATTGTTGTGGGACCTGAATTGAAATTGTATCAATGCGGTTTGCCAAAGGATATGGCGGTTGAATTGTTTAAGCCTTTTGTTATTAGGAAGCTTATTGAGAGAGGACATGTTAAAACGGTAAAAAGTGCAAAGAAATTGGTTGAGAAAAAGACCAGTGAGGTTTATGATATTTTAGAGAGGGTAATTGACGGGCATCCAGTATTGCTGAACAGAGCTCCGACTTTGCACAGATTGGGTATTCAGGCATTTCAACCGAGGTTGATTGAGGGTAAAGCTATCCAGTTGCATCCGTTGGTATGTACTGCTTTTAATGCTGATTTTGACGGTGACCAGATGGCAGTTCATGTGCCGATTAGTTTCGAAGCACAGCTGGAGAGTTTGTTGCTTATGCTGGCACCTCATAATATTATGCATACACAGAATGGCGACCCGATTGCTGTACCTTCGCAGGATATGGTTTTAGGTGTTTATTATTTGACAAAGGTTAGAAAAAATGCAAAAGGTGAAGGTAAGCTGTTTTCGAATACAGATGAAGTGATAATTGCTTACAATCATGAACAAGTGGACATTCATGCAAGAATTAAGGTTAGAATTGATGGTAATTTGATTGAAACAACAACCGGTAGAGTGCTATTTAATGAAATAGTTCCTAAGGAGCTGGGATTTTTGAACGAGTTGTTAGCTAAGAAGAGGTTAAGACAAATTATTGGTATTTGTTTCAGGAAAGTTGGTCTGGCAAGGACAGTTGAGTTTTTAGATGATTTGAAAAATATTGGTTTCAGTTTTGCAACAAAAGGTGGACTTTCAGTAAGTATTACCGATGTTATTGTACCTGATGACAAGCAAAAGATTATTGATTCTGCACAGAAGAAGATTGATGAAATTGAAGGAGCTTATCAAAGTGGTGTTATCAGTTCTGGTGAAAGATATAATAAGATAATTGATACATGGTCAACAGCAACAAATAAAGTAGCTGATAAATTATATAGTGAATTGGCTAATTCAAAGGAAGGTTTTAATGCTTTTTGGATGATGCTGGATTCTCAGGCGAGAGGTTCTAAGGAGCAAATCAGACAGTTGGCAGGTATGCGTGGTTTGATGGCAAAGCCAAAGAAATCACTTTCAGGTAGCACTGGTGAATTGATTGAGAACCCAATTATAGCTAATTTTAAAGAAGGTCTTTCGATTTTGGAATACTTTATTTCAACACACGGTGCAAGAAAAGGTCTGGCAGATACTGCTTTGAAGACAGCTGATGCAGGTTATTTGACAAGAAGGTTGCACGATGTTGCTCAGGATATGATTATTTCTGAAGATGATTGTGGGACTTTGCGTGGTGTTGAAATGAGTGCTTTGAAAGACGGTGAGGAAATTAAAGAACCTTTATTTGAGAGGATTTTGGGTAGGGTTTTATTACAAGATATAATTGACCCAATTACAAATGAACTTATTGCTAAAGCGGGTCAGGTGATTGATGAAGAGATTGGGACTAAGATTGAATCAACGAGTATTGAGACAGTGTTGATTCGTTCTGTATTAACATGTGAATCGAGAAGAGGAGTTTGTGCAAAGTGTTATGGAAGAAATCTTGCTACCGGACAGATAGTCGATACGGGTGAAGCTGTCGGGACTATTGCTTCACAATCAATCGGTGAACCTGGTACTCAGCTGACATTGCGAACATTCCATACAGGTGGTACAGCATTGCTGATAGCGTCTCAGTCGTCAGTAACAGCTAAGTTTGATGGTGTGATTCAGTTTGAAAATGTTAGAGTTGTATCTTACAGTGGTGATGAGAGTGATACTCAGATTGTGATAAGCAGGAATGGTGTCATTAATATAATTGACCCTGACAGTAACAGGATTTTGACTAAGTATGATGCTACTTATGGAGCAGAGTTGAAGGTGAAAGATGGTCAGCGAGTTAAGAAGGGGAGTATGATTTATGAATGGGATCCTTATAACTCAACGATTATTACTGAATATTCCGGTCATATCAGATTTAAAGATTTGATACCTAATGTTACATACAGAGAAATCAACGATGAACAAACAGGTCATATGACCAAGGTGGTAATTGATTCGAAAGATAAGACAAAGTCACCGATGATTGAATTGGTTGATGATAAGAATAATGTGTTGAAGTCTTACAGTATTCCTACAAAGGCACAACTTAGAGTTGATGATGATGATTATGTAGGAGTGGGTACTCCGCTTGTTAAAATACCAAGAGATTTGGGTAGAATGAGGGATATTACCGGTGGTTTGCCAAGGGTAACTGAGTTGTTTGAAGCAAGGGCTCCTCAAAATCCGGCAATCGTTTCTGAAATTGATGGAATTGTTTCATTTGGTAATCCTAAGAGAGGTCAAAGAGTAGTGATTGTGAAATCTTTGGATGAAAAGACTGAGATGGAGTATTTGGTACCTGTAGGTAAATATATTTTAGTACAACCTGAAGACAGAGTGAGAGCAGGAGACAGATTAACCGAGGGTTCAATAAATCCGCATGATATTTTAAGAATCAAAGGACCTTATGCTGTTCAGGAATACTTAGTAAATGAGATTCAAGAAGTTTATCGTATGCAGGGTGTTAAAATTAATGATAAGCATATTGAAGTTATTGTAAGGCAGATGTTGCAAAAGGTTAAGATAGTGGATTCTGGGGATTCATCTTTCTTAGAGAATGACAACATTGATAAAATTGTCTTTTATGATGAGAATGAAGAATTGAAAAGACAATTGGTTATAACTGATCCGGGTGATTCTGAATTTTTGAAGGGAGAGCTGGTCTCAAGAAGAAAGGTGCGTGAGGAGAATATGAGTTTGAAGAAGAGGAATAAGAATCTGATTCAATATAGACCAGCGGAGCCAGCAATTAGTGAGCCGATTTTATTAGGAATTACTCAGGCAAGTTTGACAACAGAGAGCTGGTTGTCAGCGGCATCGTTCCAGGAGACAACAAGGGTGCTTTCAGATGCATCAGTTGCAAGCAAGGTGGATACATTGTCCGGATTAAAGGAGAATGTAATTCTTGGTCAGTTAATTCCTGCCGGAACGGGTATCAGGCAATATCAACAGATGAAGGTTATAAGTGAGGTTGGTAATATTTTTGGAAGAAATGAGCAGGTTGAATTAGAGAATGAGAATGATTTCAGTTCAGGTGAAAGCGAATTTTCGAGGAAAAAGATTTTTAGTTAAAAGTTAAAGATAGAGTAAAAAGTCATCCTTTTTAAGAAGAAAATTGAAAAAAGGGTGACTTTTTTGTAAAAATTTTTTAAATGATTTGAAAAATATTTGGTTAATAAACATATTTTTTTTAATTTTGTAAGCTCTGAAATAACTTAAGAGATATTTTTTATAAATTTTTTTATTAAGGATGAAGGTTTAATGCCGACAATAAATCAGTTGATTAAGAAGCCGAGAAAAAAGGTGGTTTTTAAGAGTAAATCTGCTGCGTTGCAAAGTTGCCCGCAGAGGAGAGGTGTTTGTACAAGGGTTTATACAACGACACCAAAGAAGCCGAATTCTGCGTTACGCAAGGTTGCAAGGGTGAGATTGAGTCATGGTATAGAGGTTACATCGTATATTCCTGGTGAAGGGCATAATCTTCAGGAGCACTCAATAGTATATATCAGAGGTGGCAGAGTAAAGGATTTGCCGGGTGTCAGGTATCATGTTATTCGTGGAACAGCAGATACACAGGGAGTAGAAGGCAGGCAGCAAGGAAGAAGTAAGTATGGTTCGAAGAGACCAAAGAAATCAGCAAAATAAAGAATAAAATATTTAAGATAGTTTTGTTATGAGAAAAAGAAGAGCAGAAAAGAGAAGAGTTGAACCAGACCCACAATACAAGGATTTGCTTGTAACGAGGTTTATAAACAATTTGATGTTGGATGGGGAAAAGAATACTTCGAGGAAGATTGTTTATGATGCTTTTAATATAATAGCAGAAAAGACTAAAAAGGAACCATTGGAAGTGTTCAGAAGGGCTATGTTTAATGTATCACCTGTAACTGAAGTTAGGTCAAGAAGAGTTGGTGGTGCAACATATCAGGTTCCTGTAGAGGTAAGGGAAGAAAGAAGAACTGCTTTGGCTATTCGTTGGATTAAAACATATGCTAAGGCAAGAAGAGACAAAACTATGTCACAAAAAATTGCGGCGGAATTGATAGCCGCATATAATGAAGAGGGAGCTTCTGTAAAGAAGAAAGAAGATACTCATAGGATGGCAGAAGCCAATAAAGCTTTTGCACATTTTAAATGGTAATAGATAAAAAATTGTTCTTTGTCAATTTAGATAGAGTTGGTTAGAATATGTCACGGTCATCAACCAAGTCTAAGATTAGAAACATCGGAATAATGGCTCATATAGATGCCGGAAAGACGACAACGACAGAGCGGATACTCTTTTATACTGGATATTTGCACCGGATAGGTGAAGTAGATGATGGGACTGCTTTTATGGATTATATGGAGCAGGAAAGAGAAAGGGGTATTACGATAATGTCGGCGGCTACGACATGTTACTGGAGGGATTATCAGATAAATATTATTGATACTCCGGGTCATGTGGATTTTACAGCTGAGGTTCAAAGGTCGTTAAGGGTATTGGATGGAGCAATTGGTTTGTTTTGTGCTGTTGGGGGTGTTGAACCACAATCAGAAACAGTATGGCATCAAGCTGATATGTATTCGGTACCAAGGATAGCGTTTATCAATAAGATGGACAGATTGGGAGCGGATTTTGAGAGGGCGTTGGATATGATGCGGTTGAAGTTGAAAGCGAATCCTGTAGCAGTTACAATTCCGATGGGTAGTGAAGACCAGTTTAAAGGTATAATAGACCTTATCGAGATGAAAGCATTGTTTTTCGATAGTGAAAGTTATGGTGCTAATTTTCAGAAGGAGGAGATACCTGAAGAATTTACAAAAATTGCGAAGGAATATCGTGATAAGATGGTCGAAGCTGCAGCGGAAAATGACGATGAGTTGTTAGCAAAATACTTAGATGGGGTTGATTTAACTAATGATGAGATTAAGCATGGTTTGAGGTCAGGTGTTTTAGGGTTGAAGTTGAATCCTGTGCTTTGTGGGTCTTCGTTGAAGAATATCGGTGTTCAACCTTTGATGGATGCAATAATTGATTATTTGCCATCACCGGAAGAGGTTAGATATTTTGATGGTTTTGAACCTGAGAATGAGTCAAAGAAGATTAGGAGAAATCCAAGTGATGATGAGCCGTTTTCGGCTTTAGCATTTAAAATACTTACGGACCCTTTTGTTGGAAAGCTTGCATTTGTGAGGATTTATTCGGGAAAGGTTAAGACCGGGGAAACTGTTCTAAACGCTACGATAGGGAAAAGAGAGAAGATAAATAAGTTGTTGAAGATGTACTCTAATAAAAGACAAGAAATCGGAGAAGCTGTCTCCGGTGATATTTTTGCCATCCCCGGTTTGCGTTTCACAAGGACAGGTGATACACTGTGTGATCAGAAAAACCCCATAATGTATGAAAAGATTCAGTTTGCCGAACCAGTTATCAATCAAAAGATAGAAGCAAGGACATTAGCGGACAGAGAAAAGCTCATTGTTGCTTTAGAAAAGCTGGTTGAGGAAGACCCGACATTACGATTTAATACCGACAACGAAAGTGGAGAATTGATTTTGAGTGGTGTTGGAGAATTGCATCTTGAGATTATTGTTGACCGTTTGAAAAGGGAATTCAATTTACCGGCGAGGGTTGGTAAACCGCAGGTTTCATATAGGGAGACTATAACAGAGACTGTAATGCAGGAGGGTAAAATTGAAAGACAGATGGGCGATAAGAAGCAATATGGTCATGTAATCTTAAAGATAGAACCTGCTAAAAGAGGTGAGGGCTTTGTGTACAAAAATTTATTAGATGAGAATCAGGTACCAAAGCAATATTTTAGTGCAATTGAAAAGGGTGTAAGAGAATCATTACAGGTTGGTCCTAAAGGTTATCCAGTTATTGACATCAAGGTAACAGCAGTCGGAGGGTCACATAGTGAAGAATCATCAACGGAAATTGCTTTTATTTTTGCTGCATCACAAGCAATTCAGGAAGGGATATTAAAAGCAAATCCTTTGTTGCTTGAACCTTTCTTTGAAGTTGAAATCGTTTCTCCTGAAGAGTATGTCGGGGATATAATAGCTGACTTTAGTTCGAGAAGAGGAAAGATAGAAAGTATAAATCAGCAGGGAGTAATGCAGGTTGTTAAAGGTTCTGCTCCATTATCTGAGATGTTTGGGTACATAACAACTTTACGTTCATTGAGTCAGGGAAGGGCAGTATATACAATGATTTTTTCGCATTACGAACAAGCGGCTTTAGAAAATAGAAAATAGAAAATAGAAAATAGAAAATAGAGATAAGATAATAGATTTTTTACATTGAAAATAATTATAAAATAATATTTAATAACTAATTAAGGAGCATTGATATGGCTAAAGAAAAATTTGATCGTTCGAAGCCACATGTTAACATAGGGACCATTGGTCACGTTG
>RCNQ01000054.1 GCA_003731675.1 Bacteroidetes/Chlorobi group bacterium ChocPot_Mid | reverse complement strand
ATATTACAGCATCAGCAAACGGACAAACGGTAAAACTGTCTGTTGCAGTTGTTGAGTAAAGTTACTTTATTTAATAAACAAGGGCTGTCTGAACAAGGCAGTCCTTTTTTTATATGTTTATGATGAAGTGTTTTGCAGGTTCATTATTTGATAATTTTCGGACAGTTCTAATAGCAAATTGTTTTCCTGAAGCAGAAAAAATATTGACCATAGAAATTAATCTTTCCTGCAGGTTTTCATTTGGGTAAAGCCAGTTTAAAGCTTTTCTGATATTTTCGTTATTCTCCATCATCTTTTGCAATCTTTTGTAACCTGAGATGACCTCTTTTAAATCTGTGCCTGTCTCTTGTATAAAGCTTTTTGTCTGAGCGTCAATGAAGGTAGCTGAAAATCTTGGAAGATGTGCGGGTTTGATTGTTTCAAAGTGATTATAAATATCATCTAAAAGCAGGGAGTAAATAAACTCACTCGGCGAACAGATTCTTGAAACAACTGGCAGAAGCGAATCTTCGAAGACTGAACGAAGCATAATGTTAGGTGAGTAATCAGTGAATTTCATTGATTCTTTTTTTGTACATTTTTGCACCTGATTTTGAATATGCATGTTGAGATTGTAAGAATAGGATTTATCGGGAATATCAATATCAAATTTTTTTAATTTTGTCTGTGTGGTTTTTATCAGCTCAAATGTTTTTCCTCTTTCAGAAAGTTCCTTTGCAATAAGGTTATTGAATAGTCCTGATTTTCGGACATCGCTTGAAAAAATGAATAAAACGCCGAGATACTTAAACAAAGAATTCAGCATTTTTGTTGATGCAAAGCTCCAAGAATAGTCCGTTTGGTAAGCATTTTTGAGCAACTCTGAAACTCTCGGTTTCCTTTGGGAGTCAGGAAGAATATCTGTTATTTGTTTAATTATGCTATTAATCTCATTGTTGAATATTTTCTTGTGTATTGCAGTTCTGTCTGTTTTTGATGCGTCTTTTGAGCAAGAGAAGTTAAGAATATGCCCGCTATGTGAGAAGACATAGCATTGTGAAGATTCGAGATTGTCGTGTACGTCGTCATCAATCCAGAGAATCGGAATGAAATTGAATTTTTTAAAACGCTTCTTCAGATTTTCAGATTGGAGGAAAACAGATAATAATTTCAGCATTATATTTGACGGACCACCTGTAAATGCAGGTTTGATTGTAGCAGTGCAAACAAAAGAATTATTGCTTTGGAGTAATCGTATATTTTCTCTTTGCTGTTCTGAGGATTTCAGCTTTCTGGCTGTATTTGCTATTATAGTGATTAAATTATTGCTAATTGAAAAATCAGAAAGGAGAGATATTTTGCTTTCGGCAGAGTCGTTGTTATTTTGTGAAATAAATAAATTTGTAGGAGAAGTAATTTGATTTACCTGCTTGACAAAAAGTTTTGAGAAACCTGGTAAGTCTTCGAATTTAATTTTCTTTGTCATGGGAAATTCCTTTTGAATATTAAGAAATTGCCGACTTTGTCGAAAAGAAAGAAGTTGCGAATGAGAAAATTAAGATTATCAGTGTCTTTTTTAAGCATATCCCAGCTTGAAATATCTTCGCCGATTACCTGCTCACGGCTGTCATCAGTTTGAACTACCACCCAGTCTGCCTGTCTGATTTCCTTGCTGAAACGGTAATCCCATTCAGGAAATTTCATTGGGTTGAAAATGAATTGTGAATTTCTGAAAGCCGAGATATTTTCGGTTTTCAGGAAATGATTAATAGCATTTGAACCAGTTGATACGATAATGACCAAATCGTCAGGTTTAATTTCTCCGTTGATTTTTTCAGCAATGAGCTTGTGCTGGCTACGAAGGGGAATGTAAACACCTGAGATATATTCAGAGAAAAGAGCATCGTATTTTTCTGAATTTGTGAAATACAAATAAGCTGTCCGAGCTGAATTCAACCATCTTGATGCAGGTGATAAGATAAAAAAGCACAAAGCAATTGCAATAATCAAAGCTTTCAGATATGTATCACCTTTTTTGTAAAATAACATTGTTTTTTTGTATGAGATAATCAAACCCACAGCAGAGAAAATGAACATTGGCAAAAACATTCTTGCATAATGATAATCCCAGAATTTTCTTTCTGCTACAACGCTCAGAAACAGGAAGAATATAAGTAGCAATGAAAGGTTTAGTAATCTTCGGACTTTTTTCTTTTTTCCAAAAGTGATTTTAATAAAGTAATAAATGCCTGTCAGCATAGAGACTGTAAATAGCATCGAATACCTGTCACCGAGAATTATACCTGTGTTTTTAATCATCAATTTGAGAGTTTCAATTAAATTGGCTTCGGTTGATGAATAATACAAAAGGTATTTGAAGACCAGAGTATAGCCGTGATAAATTTCTGAGTCTATTAAGGGAAAGATAGATAGAGCGAAACCCAATATTGTTCCGAAAGTTAAAATTGATGTACTAAGAAACTGAGATTTTCTGTCTTTTTTATCAACAAAAATATAAATAATAACAGCGAAAAAAATCACAATGAAAGTCAGCTTCAAACCTGCAATCAAGCCGATTAAGAGACCAGAGATAAAAATGAAAATGTTCTTTTTTCTGTGGAACGTCAGAAAATAAATCATCCAGACTAAGGGCAGAGCTACGAAAGTTTCGCATTGTGCCGATTGAGAGTAGCCGAGAGTAGGATAAAATAAAGCGTAAAGGATTGCTGAAATATATGCTGTTTTCTTGTTTATTGATTTTGAAACAAGAAAGAACAGAGAAATAATTGTTGCAAATTGCCAGAGGTAATCAAAAAGTCTGATTGTAATTTCGCTATATCCAAAAAGGAGATAGACAAGGGCGAAAACATAATAAATCAGCGGTTGTTTCAAATCAATATTATCAACATAAAGTTTTCCGCCATTGGCAATGATTCTTCCTGAGTCAAGATAGATAGAGGAATCGGGTGAAACCGGAAAAAATAAAATCGGTAAAAGCAGAATTCCTATCAAGAGCCACAGAAGAAAATTAATTTTATTATTCACTTTTTTCCCTGATTTAATTACATAATTTATTTGGAAATATCTTACAAATTTAAATAATTTCTGATTAAATCAAGAAAAATTTGAATGAATAATAGCATATTTCAGAAGAATTTAATAATTTAGACGAATAAAAGATGACATTTTGCAGGAGGTGCTATGTTAGGATTAATGAAATATATAGGATTGATTTTTACTTTATTGATTTCTTTGCAATTACAGGCGATTGCAAAGGACAAGAAGGAGACTCCCTTGGATTTGCCAACAATAACGACAAATCCCGTAGTAACGTCAATATGTGCAGGTTCAAAGTTGAATGTTTCTTTTACAGTCAGTAATGACTTTGACCCAGGGAACATATTTTCGGTTGAGCTTTCAGATGCTAACGGAAATTTCACAACACCGACGGTAATAGGTACACTGAATTCAGTAACATCCGGGGCAATTTTAGCAAGTCTGCCGAAAAATCTTCAGGAAGGTCATGCTTACAGGGTAAGAGTTGTGGGCTCATTGCCACCTGTTACAGGGACTGACAATGGAACGAATATTACTATTTATGAATTACCTGTTTTGAATATCGAAGGTAACTTAGAGCCGTGTTCTAATCAGTCTTATGCGTATTCGACTAATAGTGAATTGGGGTTTACTTATCAATGGATTGCAAACGGAGGACAAATACAGGGAAACAGCACTGCAACCACTGTTTATGTGATTTGGGGAACTGATACATCGGGAACTTTGCAACTAATTAAGAGGAACGGGATTACAGCTTGTGCTGATACGATGACTGTAGATATATCGGTCAAGTTTGCACCGGAAGCAAAAATTTCTTCAGGGAAATATGAGGTATGTGCTGATGAAATTGTTGAATACATTCCTGCACCGGGTTCAGTGGCGGCGAGCGATTGGCTTTGTCAGGGAGGAACTATTTTATACTCTGATGCTTCAGTTGCGAGAGTAAAATGGAATTATGCAGGTAGCGGCTGGATTGAATTACAAAAAACAAATGAATATGGATGTACAGCCAAAGAAAGAAAAACGGTTATAGTTCATGCTACCCCGATAGCTCAAATCATTGGGAGCAGTAATGCTTTTTCGGGTAAAAAGATGCTTTATAAATCCATTTTTGAGACTGGTACAGCATGTCGCTGGCAGGTAAGCGGAGGGACAATGCAGGATTCCACCCGAGACAGTGTTTATGTAACCTGGGGGCAACCCGGTAACGGACAGCTCAGATTGATTAAGTATTATCTGACAACTGATTGCAGTGACACAGCTAAACTTGATGTAACAATTAATCCATCACTACCGGCAGGAAAAATTAAGGGTAAGGAAAATGTGTGCTCAGGTGCCACTGAAACTTATTCGACTGATACTGTTAGCAATACTTATATCAGGTGGTTTGTTGCAGGCGGGAATATTATTGGTGCTGACAATGGATTTAGTATTAATGTAAAATGGGGAGTTGCCGGTAGCGGTGAAGTCAAATACATTATTACGGAGTTTGGTTCAGGGAACAGGGACTCAGTGGAATTGGCTGTAACAATAAATCCGATACCTGAAATAGTTTTCCCGGAATTAGGAGAGATATGTGAAAATGATAAGCCATTGTCCTTGAATATGGCTGAACCAGATGGTGGAGCTTATGTGGGTACAGGTGTTGATATGGGCTATTTTTACCCTGACAGGGCAGGAGTTGGCTCTCACGAAATAACTTACTCTTATACCAACGATTTTGGCTGTGAAGCAAAAAAGACAAGAACAATAATTGTTAATCCCAAACCTGCAAAGCCGATTATTAGTGTAATTGATTCGGGTTTAAGCTCGAATTATGATTATGGCAATCAATGGTATGCATCAGGCAATGCAATTGAAGGTGCAAATGGTAAAGTACTATTCCCTCCATTTGAAAGCGAAGTATATACAGTTCAGTTTACAGATTCAAATGGCTGTAAGTCTGATATGTCTGACCCGATAGAAGTGCCTGTTGAAGAATACATTACAGATGAAAGAGTAGTTATTTATCCTAATCCAGCAGGTGATTTTCTGATTATCAAGAATGAAACAGAACAGATAATCGAGAAAATTGTAATCAGTGATATGTTGGGTTATGAAATTATGAGCCTCAACCACTGGAAAACAAATGTTGAAAATATACAAAGATTAGAAATAAGTAAAATTCCTAATGGTTTTTATGTAATAAAATTTTATATTAGCAATTTGATAATTGCAGAAAAGTTGATAATTAGTCGGTAGTTTTTTGCAAAACGAGAAAAAGTGAAACACAATATGATTCAAACTTTGTGTTACTTTGCAAAAAAACTTTGAGTGCTTTGTGGTTAAATGAAATTTCATGCAAAAACAAATGCATTGAAGAACTGAAAACGTAAAAAAGATATATTTAATAAATAATGATAAGAGCTATATGAATTATCGAAACAAGATACAGAGAATTACAAGAATGAAAATTTACTTTTTCATCGGGATAATAACATCATTACTGATTTCCTGCGGGACGGCTAAAGATGTTGTTTCGTGGAATGTGGAAATCAAGGATTCCGAAATACCAATAACGGATAAGTGTAATCCGAGTGTAAAATTGCAATCTGTCAAATCACCAGAGAAACCGAAACTTTTGCCAGCAACAGAGTTAATGGAAGCAAGAGTAAAAGTAATCGGTGTACCCTGTACCGAAGGAGAAAAAGCTCCTTCTTACGAAATACCCGTCAGCAGAGTAAAAAGGATTACCTACGTTGCTGACCCGCTGTCACCACCAGTACAGGCGGAAATATCAGACCTTGAATTGATTGAAGGTTGCTGTAGAGTTCGTGACGGATGGTTTATTTTCGATAAGGTCGAAATTCGTGGGATATTGGGCTACAGAGGAGGCAAGGACAGCGTAGTTTATCCGACACCGACAGGCGACAAGGTTTATAATTCCTCTTTCTTTGGTTTCGACCGAGGTGGCTCTTCGATGTTTACTGGTCTGGAAGTTGCCGGTTTGTGGAATTTACCTTTTTTAGACCCGTCAGGAGCTTTGCAGTTGGGAATTCTGTCAGGTTTATTGCCTGTTGATGAATCATTATTTATACCGGTAGGATTATACGGGAGATATACATTCAATCAAAGCCCGGCAAGATACTCTGAAAGCTGTAATACATGGTATATGTACGGAACACTCGGATTGCCGCTCGACTTTGAAACAGAAGCTCCGATTTTCGGTAAAAGCTCGGATTTCCAAAGACTCTTCTATGGATTTGGAATTGGTTACGATTGGGCAATAAGTTGCAAAATGGATTTTTCGGTTGATTTAGGTTTCAGACGGATGAATCTGCCATTACCACCATATACTTGTTGCGTAACGACACCAGATGAAAACAGAAATCCATTCAGAAATTCGACAGCAGTATTGTTAAGATTTGGTTTAACGTTTTAATATATAAACTTACTTAGACTTAATGCAACATTGAAGAAGCAATGACCAATTGCAGAGATATATAATTATGTTAAAAACAGAAAAATCGGAAAATAATTCTTAAATGATATTTATTCTTTAATTCTAATATTTTTAATAATAAATAAAGTTATAAAAATTCATTTTACATTCTACATTTAAAATTATCAATTATCAATTGTTAATTATTAATTATTAATTATTTTTATCCCCAGCTCCTTCAACTGCTCCTCGTCAACTGTCGAGGGGGAGCCATCCATGAGCGAAAGTCCGCTTGTCGTTTTAGGGAAGGCAATAACATTGCGGATGTTTTCTGTTCCTGCGAGTGTCATTACAAGTCTGTCCAAACCGAGAGCTATTCCTCCGTGAGGTGGTGCTCCGTACTTCAAGGCATCGAGCAGGAATCCGAATTTGCTATTCGCTTCTTCCTGTGTTAGTCCAAGTAGCTTGAACATTTTTTGCTGAACATCGGTGTCGTGAATTCTTATGCTTCCACCACCAACTTCAGCTCCATTAACAACAATGTCATAAGCTCTGGCACGTACTTTCCCTGGATTGTCATCAATGAACTGCATATCTTCAAATTTCGGTGAAGTGAACGGATGGTGCATTGCCACATACCTTTTCGATTCTTCATCATATTCGAACAAAGGAAAATCAACAACCCAAAGAAAAGCAAATTTATCTCTTACGCTTTCTAACAGACCTGTTTGCCTTGCAATTTCCAAACGCAAAGCACCAAGAACAGTGAAACATGTCGTCCATTTGTCAGAACCGAACAAGAGTAAATCTCCGTCTTTGGCTTCAGTCCTTTCGATAACAGCATCTAATTCTTCTTTCTTGAAAAATTTTGCTATTGGTGAATTGACCTGCCCGTCAGCAAGTTTCATCCAAGCCAAGCCCTTTGCTCCGTATTTTTTTGCAAATTCGGTTAGCTCATCAATCTTTTTTCTCGAGTATGTCTCGGCACATCCTTTTACATTCAGCACTGCGACAGTTCCACCATTATTTACAGCATCTGTAAAAACTTTAAATTCGCAATTATTTACCAAATCCGATATATCTTTCAATTCCCAGCCAAATCTCAAATCGGGTTTGTCGCTACCATACTTTTCCATTGCGTCTTTGTATGACATTCTTTGAAATGGTGTCTGAATATCTATTCCAAGAGTTTCTTTCCAAAGTAGCTTGAAAAATCCTTCTGTCATTTTGATAATATCTTCTTCGTCAATAAATGACATTTCAACATCAATCTGTGTGAACTCCGGCTGACGGTCAGCACGAAGGTCTTCATCACGAAAGCATTTTGCAATTTGCACATATCGGTCGAATCCTGAAATCATCAGTATTTGTTTATAAAGCTGAGGTGATTGTGGAAGTGCATAGAATTTTCCTTTGTGAATTCTGCTTGGCACGAGGAAATCCCTTGCACCTTCGGGAGTGGACTTCATAAAGAAAGGTGTTTCTATTTCAATGAAATTATTTTCGTAATAATATTTGTGCATTATTTGATAAAGCTCATTTCGCAATATCAGATTTTTTTGAAGTGAGGGTCTTCGCAAATCGAGAAACCTGTATTTTAATCTGGTTTCTTCCTGAAGTTCGATGCTATCGTCAATTTCGAATGGTGGGAGTTGAGATTTATTTAAAACGCCGTAGTCTTCGAGTAAAACTTCAATCAAACCTGTTGGAATATTCGGATTGGGATTTGAACGCAACCGAACTTTCCCTTTTGCCCAAATAACGAATTCTGATTTAAGCTCCTTGGCTCTTTCTGCCAAATCAGGACGGTTCTCAGGTTCGATTACAATCTGTGTTAGTCCGTATCTGTCTCTCAAATCAATGAAGATTAAACCGCCGAGGTCACGAACGCCCGAAACCCAACCGTTCAGAACAACTTCAATGTTTTCATTCTCTTTTCTTAATTCACCACAAGTGCAAGTCCTTTTAGGAAATATCATATTCAATACCTTTTGAGTTAAGTTAAAATAATAAATCTTACAAATTTAAGAAAGTTTGAGCAGTTCTTAAAGTTTACAGAGTTTGAAAGTTTGAAAAGTTATTAAATATTTAATTCCAGAAAGTTGTTATCTGAAACTATCAAAATAGATTTTTTAAATTTATTATTTTAAAATAAAAGCTAAACTTAAATGTAATTTTTCACTTTTCAATCACCTCGATAAGAAAAACATAGCTCCAGTATTTTCCTGTAACATAAATTTTATCATTATCCTTGTCGTAAGCTATACCATTCAATACATCAGGGTTGTCAGTTGCAGAAACATACTTATATAAAACTGAAAGGTCAATATAAGAATTAACCCTACCTGTTTCGGGATTGATTCTTGCAATTTTACTCGATTGATAAATGTTAGCCCAAATTTCACCCTTAATATATTCCAGTTCATTCAAGCTGTAAACAGGATTTTCACCGTCTTTAACTGCAAGGGTTTTTACTTCCTCAAAATTCTCTGGATTGATGAATTTCAAAATATTTGAACCGTTGCTCATAATCAGTTTGTCGTCTATTTTGGTCAGCCCCCAACCCTCACCACGATAAGAGAAACTACCGGTAAGTTCAAAAGTATTCAAGTTATACACAAAGCAGGTTTGAGATATCCACGTAAGTTGAAAAATCTTATCTCCAAATATTTCAATGCCTTCTGCAAAATGATTGCCCTGAACCTTAATAGTTTTCAACACTTTCCCACTTGAGATTTCCACTTTCCTTAATGTAGAATGTCCTGTCAAACCTGTGCTTTCGTAAAAGTATCCGTTATGGCACAACAAACCTTGTGTATATGCTGACGGGTCGTGAGCAAATGTCTTAATTACTTTAATCTGATACACAGGAGTATCTGTTTTTTTTGCTGATTTATTATTAGCCGAGCGATTTTCAAGCTGTTCAATTTCCTTTGAAACTTCTTCAAATTCTTTGCTTTTATCTTTGGACAAATCCCCGTTTTGCTTGCAGGAAAAACTTGCTGTCAGCAGAAGAAAAATTATATAAATGCCGTATTTTATCATTTTCTTAATAGTTAAATTTTTTAGAGATGCAAATTAAAAAATAATTTGATTATTGAGATTAGTTTTACTTAATTTTGTATTTATTTAGATAATTATTTAATTATTAAAATATCGAAATGGACGATTTATTCAAAGCACTGGACGACGAGTCAAGAAGAAAAATACTTGAATTGCTTAAAGACGGCGATTTGACAGCTGGTGAAATAGCTGAGCATTTCAAAATGACCAAGCCGAGTATTTCCTATCATCTTGAGCTTTTGAGAAGAGGTGAATTAGTTGTATCCACAAAAAAAGGACAGTTTGTTTACTATAGTCTGAATACAAATGTGCTGGATAAAGTTGTCAGATGGCTGTTTAAGATTACAAAATCAAAAATTATTTCCGAAAAAAATATTTGAAAGGAAGAGATATGAAAAAGGAACTACCTGCCGTGATTTTGCTCATAATCCCATTTGCATTGATTTTAATTTTCTGGAATCAATTTCCTGAGAGAATTCCGATTAACTGGAGTTTAAGCAAGGAAAGTGAATTTTTTACGGGAAAAACTGTGGGATTGTTCTTCGGACCAATATTGAATTTAATTTTTTATTTACTTTTCCTATTTCTGCCGAGAATTGTTGTGCGAGATGAAATCAAATTACTATTCAATAAATCTTATTTCATTTTGCGTTATGCAGTAACAATTATTTTATTTGTCTTTTTTATGACAATTTTTTTTGTTGCACTTGGAGCTAACTGATATCATATAATTTCCCGGTAACTATTTTTCCTGAAGCTTTATCCAGAATTATTTTTTTGGGTTGACTTGTTGGATTTTGAACTTTATATTTTACTCTGATGTAATTGTCTGTCAAACCCTCTTCATAGTAAATGCCATTTTGTAAAAAATCTTTTTCAGGCACAACGTTCAAAGTATTGCCGATTTGGGACATGATAAATCTGATTTGTTTTTCATCGGACAAAGTTCTCAAAACTTTTGTACGTAATTTTCTGATATTGACATATACCTGATTTTCGTATTTTGAAGCAGGTGTAATATCTCTTTCGGAATAAGTAAAAACGTGGAGATAGCTGACAGGAAGCATCTTCAAGAGATTAGCGGTTTCATCAAAATTAGTCTGCGATTCACCCGGGAATCCTGCAATCACATCAGCTCCGATGCAAATGTCAGAATTAATATTTTTGATTTTTTCTACCAGCCGGACAAAATCGCCTGCCCTGTATCTTCGTTTCATAGCTTTTAAAATATCGGGGGAACCACTTTGCAAAGGTATATGAAAATGTTTGCAGAGTTTGTCGGAATTATTAACTAAATCTATAATTTCATCAGTTACAAGATTTGGTTCAATGGAAGATATTCTTGTTCTGAATTTCAAATCTGAATTTGCAATATATCTTATCACATCAGAAAACTTTTCACCACTTTCAGCTCTGTATTCACCTAAATTAATACCCGAAAGCACTACCTCGTGATAGTTGGAGTCGCTGATTTCCTGAAGTTTTTCTTTGAGTTCACCGAAATTCATTGACCTGCTTTTACCTCTGGCATAAGGCACTGCACAATAAGTACAAACATAATCGCAACCATCTTGAATTTTAACTACGATACGAGTTCTGCTGTTGTTTTCCACTGACGAAGCAAAATGGAAAGGCACATTTTCCATATCAGGGACAAATAATTCGGGCTTGGTTCTTTTTTCGAATTTATCAATCAATTCGCTGATACTGAACTTAGTGTTTGTACCAAAGACAGCATCAACACCATCAATTTTCAAAACTTCGTCGGGTTTTAACTGGGAGTAACAGCCCGTAACAGCAATAAAGGCATCAGGATTATTACGAATTGCTCTTCTGATGTATTTTCTGCTGTCAGCATCGGCATTATGAGTTACTGTGCAGGTATTAATCAGCACAACATCAGCTTTATCTTCGAAATCCACGACATCGAATCCTTTATCAGTGAATTGCTTTTGAATCTCTGACATATCTGCAAAATTCAATTTGCAACCGATATTTAAAAATGATACTTTCATATAATAAACGACGAGAACGCCGAAGTTACTGCCAAAAATATTAAAAGTGTATTGACGATAATTCAGGAAAATGTTATAAACAGCACTAAAAATATGTATTATTTTTAAAAATAATTTTACAAAAATAGTCCACAAAATATTTTTCAGTATATTTGTATTTTGAAATTCTACAAACAAGATACAAACTCATCGTGCAGAGATGAAATGAATAAAAATGATAAAATTTTAATTGCAGGTTATAAAGGATTAGTTGGCTCTTCGATTACAGACAAGCTAAACGAGAAGGGTTATTCGAATTTACTTTTGTTGGACAAAGACGATATTGATTTCCGAAGGCAAAACGAAGTCGAAATTTATTTTGAGAAAAACAAGCCCGATTACGTCTTTCTTGCGGCGGCAAAAGTTGGTGGTATTCTCGCTAACGATACTTACAAAGCAGAGTTTATCTACGACAATTCTGCAATAGCGTTGAACGTGATACATTCCGCTTATAAGTACGGAGTGAAGAAATTGCTCAATCTTGGTTCTTCCTGTATTTATCCGAAAAATGCTCCGCAACCTTTGAAAGAAGAGTACCTGTTGACCGATTCTCTTGAGCCGACAAACGAACCTTATGCGATAGCAAAAATTTTAGCTATTAAACTTTGTCGCTATTACAACGAACAATATGGAACAAATTTCATTTCGGTTATGCCGACAAATCTTTTCGGGATAAATGATAATTTCAATCTTGAAACTTCCCACGTGTTGCCTGCTTTAATACGGAAAACTTTGCTTGCAAGAGCTTTGACAAACAGCGATTATAATTACATTAAGAAAGACATTCAAAGGTTCAAACTTGGCTTTGGCTGGGATGAAAAAATTGATAATGACGAAAGCAGTATAGTTCAGGCATTGGAATCAATTGGAATCAACCGCAAGCACATCAAGGTCTGGGGTTCGGGCAATGTCAAAAGAGAGTTTCTCGAGGCAAGCGAACTTGCTGATGCCTGCGTTTACCTGATGGAAAATTACTCTGCAAATGAAATCGGTGAATTTGTCAATATCGGCACAGGTGAGGACATTTCCATTAAAGAGCTGATATTTTTAATAAAGAAAATCATCGGTTACAAAGGTGATATACAATTCGATTTAAGTAAACCAGAAGGAACAAACCAAAAGCTTTTGGACATCAGCAGAATAAAATCTCTCGGATGGAAAGCAAATTCCACTCTCGAAGGTGGCATCAGAAAAGTAATTCAAAGTTTACAATTGTGAAATATTTATTTGTTTTTTTAAGAATTTTTATTAACTAAAATAGAGGTTACAATGGGAACAAACTTAAAAATATGGATGCAACAATTTCGGGCACCTTTCTTATTACTCGCGATAGTCTTGGTGTTAATTGGAGTAGCTTATGCGGTAAAGTATCCGTCAGCACAAGGTTTCAATTATACGTATGCCATATTGCTGTTAATCGGGGTAATATCAGCACACTCATCGGTGAATCTTTTCAATGAGTATTCTGATTTTCATACCAAAATTGACTTCAATACAAAACGTAATCCTTTCAGTGGCGGAAGCGGTATGCTGACTGAAGGTCATACTACTCCCAAGGCAGTATTGACAGCCGCAATAACAACATTATTAATCGGCCTTGCTATCGGAATTTATTTCATCTTTGTTTCACATCCGATACTAATCGTATTCATTGCATTGGGTGCATTTGCGACAGTTTTTTATACAAACTTTCTTGCAAAGATTATGCTCGGAGAATTTTTTGCAGGATTAACATTAGGTACTTTTGTTGTGCTTGGCACTTATGTTGCAATGACAGCTACACCCGATATGCCGTGGGCTGATACAATCCCGAAGGAAGTCTGGTTAATTTCGATAGCTCCGGGAATACTAACTGCGCTTTTGTTATTCTTGAATGAGTTCCCTGATGCACAGGCAGACAAACAAGGTGGACGATTACATTTGGTAATCAAATTGGGCTTGAAAACATCAGGTTATGTTTATGCTCTCGGCATACTTGCAACTTATGCAGTTATTGTCATTTTACCTCTGTCAGGAATATCGTCATATTGGTTATTGATAGCTCTTCTGACATTGCCGATAGCTTTGAAAGCTACAATGACAGCTATAAAATCCGGTGATAAATTCGAGCAGATTGTTCCTGCTATGGGACAAAATGTTCTTGTAGTTTTAATAACTGATTTACTGATTGCTGTTTCAGTCTTTATAGCATAAAAAACAAAAAAAAGAATCCGATATGAAAAAATATCGGATTCTTTAATTTAATATTTACTCTTTTCAGATTATCATATTCTTCAGAAAGCTCTGTAGCTCTGACAACTGCCCGGATGTAAGTCTTGAAGCACTTGCCTTAAAACCATTGATGTTTACATTGCTCGTTATAATTTTTGAAAAATTCTGAAGGTTGTTTTGCCATTCCTTATTGACCGAAAGAGTCTGAATTGCTTTTCTCTTGTCAGAAGTAATCTTTTCAAAAATGGTTAGTGCGGCATTGCCTGATTTTTCGATTTTTGATAAAACATCATCAATATTTTTATTGTGTTCTTTGATGATTTTGTTTTCGGCAACAGCAACAGGAATTGAAGCACCACCTTTTTTGTCTCTTGTGATGTCATAGGTGTCGTCAATTTTTTTAACTTCTTCTTCAGTAACAGGAGGGAAGTCATTAGTGAATGAACGAATATAATAAATTATTGCAAAAAGTTCTTCCACAGGCAAAAATTCGAAAGCATTCATACCTGAACCTGCAATGCCTTCCTGCAAAGTCTTGAACATAGAGAACATTTCTCTGCCGTTTTTCCAACCTGTTTTTTCGTGGAAGTTTCTTGGTTTGGGATTAAGCATTGCACCGCCGGCACCATCGCCAAAACCTTTTTCGCCGTGACAAGATGCACATGTTGATTTAAAAGATGCTTCTCCCATTGCAAGAAGTTTTTCGTTTGGTGCAAGAACAGCTGAGATTTGAACACCTGGGATAACTTTTCCTTTGTTGAACTCAAGGTCCGCAACTTTTGTTGTGTCTTTTGTAATGACATTGCGTATTTCGTCTCTTGCTGTTTTCGGTATATCAGGAAGGTTGTAAACAGTTCCTGCAATAACGATTAACCAGACAATACCGGCAATCAGAAACAGAAATTGAAGCGGGCTCAATTTAAATTTATTTATCATTTCCTTCATATTCATTATTCATTCCCAAGAAATAATTTGACTAAATGTGAAAATTAATACATCTGTTTAGTTTCGGGTCTCCAACAGGTATAAGATTTCGTTTTGCATAAACAAATCTGAACAGTAGCAATACGACACCAATACCGAGTATAATAAATCCGATTTCTATCCATCCGAAGACTATACCATTTTTATCAAATGTCGTCATTACCAACCAGTAAAGGTCGTAAAGATGAGCGAAAATAATCCAGACAGACATTATTTTTAATCTTTTGTAATTGCTCTTTGATGGCTGTGATACAAGTGCCGCATAAGGAATGATGAATTGCACCAGAATCAATCCGATAGAAAAATACTTCCACGAGCCATTAAATTTTGCAATAAACCAAAATGTTTCTTCGGGGATATTTGCATACCAAATCAATAGCAACTGACTGAAAGCAATATAAGCCCAGAAATTGACAAATGCGAACATAAAAGCACCAAGATTGTAAAAATGGTCTCTCCCCAAAAAATCAGGAAGTATTTTCCATTCCTTCAATTTTACCGAAAACAAAGTCAGTACAGCAAAAGCAGAAAGTAAGCTCCCCGCAAAATAATAAATTCCAAATATTGTCGAAAACCAGTGTGGTTCCAGACTCATCAGCCAGTCAATTGAAATGAGTGTTATCGAAATTCCGAAGAATGGTATCAGTATTGCCGCTAACTTAACGTTGATTCTTGTGTATTTCTGGTCAGGGTTTTTGTCCTGCTTTCCTGAGTTGCGGATTATCAGATAGAAGAATAGTGTCATAATTCCAACAATTGCAATAAAACGAATCAGGAAGAATGACATATTCAGATACGGTGATTTCCATTGCAGGATTTTATCTGTCTGCACGGCTTCTCCGTGTGACCAGTGAAATACGTCGTGCATATTGAAAAGAACGGGTATGGCAAATAACGGTGCAATAAAAATCAAAGGTGTCATAAATTCAGAAATCCTTCGGAAAGCCACGCTCCAAACAGCATCAGTCAGGTACTCAAGTGCTACAAGGAAGAGTGAACACATACCCAAACCCATCAGATAGACAAAAAGCAACAAACTACTGAATGAAGCTCTGGCTGGCTCCAAAACAAATGCAAGAATTGCCGCAACAATACCAACCAGCAAAAATGCGACACCTGTTTTACCTACACTCTTTGGTAGTTCTGCTTTTACGTAATTATAATTATTTTGCTCCATTGAAGTCCTCCTCTGATGGATTTAATGCTCTTTGTAAAGTACGAATATATTGAATGATAGCCCATCTTTCTTGTCGTGTAACCTGTTTGGCATAAGAGGGCATGACTCCCTGACCGAATGTAATGACATGGTAAATTCTGCCATCAGTCCATTCCTTGAGTTTCTTGGAGTGAAGTGTTGGCGGCTTCGGAAAATTATCTTTCAAGCGACTGTCTCCTTTTGCAAGATTACCATGGCAGGGACTGCAGTATGTTAAGAATTTCTTTTTTCCCAAAGCGATATTTTTTTCATTATACTCCAAAGGATTCTGCAAGTATTTTCCCGCTGAATCAGGTGATTCCTTGTATTCCTCAGGCATAAAGCCACGAGGAACGGTTCCTTCGACTTTTTCTCTCATTGAAAAGCTATCAGGAAAGAAAGTAGAAACGCTTTGTACATTTACTCTGTGCTGGTCCATCATCCAGTTGAATGGCGGCATGAACATCAGCTTGTTTGTTACAAAATAAGTTGCTCCTGAAATCACAATTACAGTGAAAACCAAAAATCCGATAAATTGCTTTGTAAAAATCGGAGGCACATCTTCTTTGACTGTGTATATAGTTTCGATTTCTTTCGCACCGAGTTTTTCGAGGAAAGCTTTTGCATCTGCTTCGTTGAATTTTTCATCATCAGCTTCAAGACAAACACCAAACTTTTCTGTGGTACATTTCTTCATATAGTTCGAGTCGTGCAACGGATGCGAATTATGTGGCATTTTGAAAAATACGAACAGCAAAGCAAGTACTGTCCCGATTGATGCCAACAATACCGTAACCTCAAAGGTAACAGGAATAAATGCAGGCAAAGGGAATAGCGGCTTACCGCCGATGTTTAAGGGATAATCAAAAGTCATCATAAACGCCATTGTCAGCAAAGCGATTGCTGTGCCTGTCAATCCGAATACCAAAGCGAAGTAACCCATTGGTGAAGATTTTAGCTTCATTGCCTGATTCAACCCATGAACAGGAAAAGGTGTGTTGATATCGAATTTCTTGTAACCATTTTCGACAACCTTTTCTGAAGCATGAATTATTTCATCAGCAGTATCGAACAGCCCGACTACCGAATATATCTTTTTATTTTCCATTGTTTGCCTCCTTGTGATGATGAGTTGGCTGTGCACCATCAATAACAGATTTAATTTCTGCAATCGAAACTACTGGTAAGGACTTGGTAAACAGCAACAACAATGTGAAAAACATACCGAAACTTCCTATGAGTATTCCACCGTCAATCAATGTTGGTTTGTAGTATGCCCAGCTTGACGGAAGGAAATCTCTTGAAAGCGAAGTAACAGTAATTACAAATCTTTCGAACCACATTCCGACATTAACAAGAACTCCGATGATGAACATAATCGGTATGTTCCTTCTAATGCGTTTTATCCAAAACAGTTGAGGAAAGATAACGTTGCAGGAAACCATTATCCAGTAAGCCCAGGCATAATCTCCGAAAGCCCTGTTGATAAATACAAATGATTCTGCCTGATTTCCGCTGTACCAGGCAATGAAAAATTCCATTGCATAAGCATACCCGACCATTGAACCGGTAAGGATTATAATTTTATTCATCTTCTCCAAAATGTCAACCGTAATGATTTTCTCGTAATTAAAAACTTTTCTAACGAAAATCAAAACGTTTTGTACCATGGCAAATCCCGAAAAGACTGCACCAGCCACGAAATACGGAGGGAAAATCGTTGTGTGCCACCCGGGAATGATTGATACAGCAAAGTCAAAGCTTACGATTGTATGCACCGAAAGAACAAGTGGTGTTGCAAATCCAGCGAGAATCAAATAGACCAGTTCATAATGTTGCCAGTGCCTGTTCGATGCCCGCCATCCCAAACTTGTGATTGAGTAAATTACTTTTTTGACTTTATTCTTTGTTCTGTCCCTCAGATTGGCAAAGTCGGGGATTAAGCCGACATACCAGAAAATAAACGAAACAGTAAAGTATGTTGATACTGCGAAAACGTCCCAAAGTAAAGGCGATGTAAAGTTAACCCAGAGTGAATGGTCGTTCGGCAAGGGAAAAAGATAATGGGCAAGCCATGGTCTTCCTGTATGAAAAAGCGGAAAGATACCCGCTGTCATTACTGCAAATATAGTCATGCCCTCTGCAAATCTGGCTATTCCGTTTCTCCATCTTTGCCTGAAAAGAAACAATATGGCTGATATCAATGTTCCTGCATGACCAATACCAACCCAAAACACAAAGTTAACAATCGGAAAACCCCATCCTACCGGATTGTTGTTTCCCCACAAACCAGTTCCATAGTAAAAAGACAACCCCCAGCAGATAATCCCGGTCAAAAACATGGTTCCTGTTATACTTATGGCAATGTAAAATTTCTTATCGGGCATTTTCTCCAATGGTGCACCGATAAGCTCGTCAATTTGCCGAAAAGTTGGTTTTCCTTCCACTACGGATGGCTCAATTGAATAGTCTCTCACTTATTTATCCTCCGTATGTAAGTTTCTTAATTTTGCTATATAGGTAACATTAGGTCTGACATTCAACATCTCCAAAACATGATAACCCAAATCATGTTTTCTCAATTTTGTAATATCTGATTTTTCATCGTTCATATCGCCGAACACAATAGCGTCTGCCGGACAAGCCACCTGACAAGCAGTTTTAACATCATCTCCTTTTAATTTTCTTCCTGATTTTGTTGCTTCCTGCCTTGCTTCTTCTATTCTTTGAACGCAGAAAGTACATTTTTCCATTACTCCACGTGAACGAACAGTAACCTCAGGATTATGCAAAAGAGATAATGAATCCTTTGCCTGGAAACCTTCTGCAAATTTTTCGCGGAAGTTATAGAAATTGAATCTTCTGACTTTATACGGACAGTTGTTCGCACAATATCTTGTCCCGACGCATCTGTTGTAAACCATTTGATTCAATCCGTCTTCACTATGATTCGTTGCAACTACCGGACAGACATTTTCGCATGGTGCATGGTCGCAATGCTGACAGAGCATTGGCTGAGTACTTACCTTTGGTTCTTCAGGAGTACCGCTGTAATATCTGTCAAGCCGTATCCACTGCATTTCTCTTCCCCTGCCGAACTGGTCTTTGCCAACAACAGGAACGTTGTTTTCTATGTTGCATGCAGTTATGCAATTGGTACAGGAAATACACTTGTTCAAATCAATAGCCATTGCCCATTTCACACCTTTATATTGCTTTTCACCATACATGCTGTCAATTTCATGGGAATGTTGCTTCAAAAATTTCTTGTCCTTTTTGTATTCGTTTAAAGTGCCTTCCTGAATAATATCCCTTTTAAAATGGAAATCCTTTACAAATTCTTCATCAACAGGATGATGTTCCTGAGAAGAAAATACTTTGTATGCTTCTCCGGTCTTTGTGACTTTTGCTCCGGTGTAAATCCACTGCGAAATACCTCCTGCCAGAGAAATCAAAGCGTTAGCATTGAATCCTACATTTGTCCCGACTTCGCCTGCATTTGTTCTGCCGTATCCCAGTTCTGTTGCAATTACTTTTTCTGCCATTCCGGGTTGCTCGATAACGGGTAACTTAACTTTTCTGCCTTCTATATTAATTTCAATCAAATCATTATTTGCTACACCAAGTTCTTTAGCTGTTTTGGGAGAAATAGCCGCATAATTGTCCCATGCTACCTTACTGACAGGATGCGGTAGTTCCTGCAACCAGCCGTTATTGGCGTATCTTCCATCTCCAATCGAGTAACTTCTGTTGAGAATAACTGTATATCCGCTTTCTTTGATTAAACTGCCTGTTAAGTCTAAATCTTTTGGAGCAGGAGGAATTTTATTTTCCTGCTGTTCAAGTTGAATTACTCCGTCATGCAAAGCTGAATACCAAAATTTTCTGAAATCAACCATTGTGCCTGCAATCGGATAGACTTCTTTTTCCCATCTGTCCATCAGATATTTGTGGTAATTATTTTCGGAATATGCTCCTGAAATCCATCCCAGCAAAATAGCTTCTTTTTGTCTTGTGTCATACAAAGGTGCTATAACAGGTTGTTGAAGTGAATAAATACCGCTTCTTAAATTGAAGTCA
>RCNQ01000328.1 GCA_003731675.1 Bacteroidetes/Chlorobi group bacterium ChocPot_Mid | reverse complement strand
TCTCAAGGAGGAACAGCCGTTGACGCTTTGCAAAATGTTCCATCAGTAAAAGTTGACGTTGAAGGAAATGTTACTTTAAGAGGTAGCTCAAATTTTACTGTATTTATCAATGGCAAACCAAGTGTATTGACTGGTAGTGACGCTTTGGAGCAAATACCTGCTTCGTCAATAGAAAATATTGAAATTATAACCAATCCCTCAGCAAAAAATGACCCTGACGGAGTTGCCGGAATTATCAATATTATTTTAAAGAAGGATACTGATTTGGGCTTGAGTGGCGTTTTCGATTTATCTGTAGGTACAAGGGATAAATATTCAACAAATTTGCTTTTGAATTATCAGATGAGAGGTTTCCGTTTTTTTGGTGGATTTGATTACAGTGATGATACAAGGAATAATCAAGGTAACTCTCAAGCAATTTATTATTTAAAAGATAGTGTAACCAAAGATTTAAATTCAAAGATTGATGGTAAAAGAAAACATTCAGGAAATACTTTTAAAGCTGGTTTTGGATTAGATTTAAATGATGCAAGTTCTATTTCGCTGGAGGGGAATTATGGTGGAATGGAGTTTGCCAGAATACATAATTTACAGATTACACAAAGTCTTACTCCTGCCAATTTGGATTCCTTTTTTATTGATAACAGCACAGGAACAAGAGACAATAGTTTTTATAGCTTAAATTTAAATTATTTCTATAACTTTGACAAAAAAGGTCATCAATTGTCAGCTATGGCATTTTATTCTTCGAGTGACGGAACAGAAAAAAATCCGCAAAGGGATTATATTTCAGATTCACTTTGGAATAAGATTTCCATGAGTAATAACAATATTAATTCACGAGAAGATGAAACGTCTTATGATTACAGAATTAAAGTTGATTATACTTTGCCGATAAATGAAGATGATAAATTTGAAGCCGGTTATCAATTGCGTTCTGAGAATGAAGATGATAAATACAATTTACAGCAATTCATAGTAGATTCGAACAAATGGGTAAATAATTCATTATTTAGTAATGCATTGACTTTGAATGAAAATATTCACGCTATTTATGGGACTTACGGTTCTAAGTTTGGTTCTTTCAGTTTTTTAGCGGGACTAAGAGGAGAATATACACTCAGAAAAATTGATGTTCCCAAGGCAGATAAAATTTATAAAATAGACAGATTTGATATTTTTCCTTCTTTGCATTTGGTGCAGGATTTGGGTCAAAGCCAACAAATAACTGCAAGTTACAGCCGCAGGGTTGAACGACCAAGTGGATGGGATTTGGATTTGTTCCCTTCTTATATGAATTCTTATACCTATAGGATTGGAAACCCTGAATTGGGTCCTGAGTTTACTGATTCTTATGAATTAGGTTACCAGAAGTATTTTGGAGCATCTTATGTGTCTTTAGAATCTTATTACAGGGTAACATCAGATAAAATTTCGAGGGTACGTGATTTGGATTCTTTAGGAATGATAAGATTGACAAGTGCAAATTTGAACAAGGATTATACTCTGGGTGTAGAGCTGACAGTAAATTATGAACCATTCAAATGGCTAAGGCTTAATGCATCAACGAGTTACTATAATTATCGTCTTGAAGGTCAGGTATTCGGTGAGGATATTGCCAAGAAAACTGACGTGTGGGATGCAAATTTTAATGTTACTTTGATGTTGTCACCTGATACCAGATTACAAACAAATGGTTTTTATTCAGGTCCGACAATAACAGCACAAGGTAATGATTACGGCAGATTTTCCTGGAATGCCGCTTTGAGACAGGATTTTTGGAATAAACAAGCTTCACTCACCTTGCAGGTAAGAGACATTTTAGGAACAATGAAGCGTGAGTTCTCATCTAAAGATGCTTATTTGTATAATAAATTCTATATGGACTTTGAATCACCAGTAGTTTCATTAGCGTTCAGTTATAAGCTTAATAATTATCAAAAGAAGAAAGAACCCACAAACAAAGAAAACGGTATGGGTGATGAAGGATATTAATTTCTTATTAAATTTGGAGTTATGTAAAATAATTCCTAATTTTGTAGTTCGATTTTTTTGGAAATAACAAATGTTTGAGAATTTACAAGAAAAATTAGAATTAGCTTTAAAGCGGTTTAGAGGTCAGGCAACGATTTCGGAAGAAAACATTTCTGAAGCGATGCGTGAGATACGTCGTGCTTTGCTCGAAGCCGATGTAAATCTGGAAGTAGCCAAAAAATTTGTTGAAGAAGTAAAGCAAAAAGCAATTGGCACTGAAGTAAAAGGTAATCTTCTCCCTGAACAGCTTATCGTTAAGATTGTTCGTGATGAGCTTGTTGAAATAATGGGAAAGAACAGAAGTGACATTATTTTTTCTTCAAACCCTCCAACAGTGATAATGGTTGCAGGACTTCAGGGTTCTGGGAAGACCACATTTTGCGCTAAGTTAGCTAAAAGTTTACGAAAGAAAGGCAGACAACCTTTATTAGTCGCCGGTGATGTTTATCGTCCTGCGGCAATTGAGCAGTTGCAGTCATTGGGAAAACAAGCGAACCTTCCTGTATTTACTCATGATTCAAAAGAACCGGTTACAATAGCAAAGGAAGCAATAAGTTATTCCAAAAGATTTGCAAGAGATGTAGTAATCATAGATACCGCAGGAAGATTGACAATTGACGAACAAATGATGCAGGAGGTTGAGAATATAGCAAAAGCTGTAAATCCTACCGAAACTTTGTTCGTTTGCGATGCTATGATTGGTCAGGATGCTGTAACGACGGCACGGGCTTTTCATGAAAGATTGAACTTAACAGGTGTGATTTTAACCAAACTTGACGGTGATACCCGTGGTGGTGCAGCATTGTCAGTATTAGAGGTAGTTGGAAAACCGATTAAGTATGTCAGTACAGGTGAAAAACTTGATGCGTTAGAGCCATTCCATCCTGACAGAATTGCATCAAGAATTCTTGGTATGGGTGATATTTTAACTTTGGTTGAAAAAGCAGAGTTGCAATTTGATACCCAGCAAGCTGAGAAACTCGAGCAAAAAATCAGAAAGAATCAGTTTACATTTGACGATTTTCTTGACCAGTTGGCTACCATTAAAAAGATGGGTTCAATAAGAGATTTACTTGGAATGATTCCAGGGATGGATAAGCAATTAAGAAATGTTAATATTGATGAAAATGGTTTTGCAAAAGTTGAAGCTATTATCCGTTCTATGACAAAAGCCGAAAGGCAGAATCCAAAGATATTAAATGGCTCCAGAAGGAAGAGGATAGCAGTTGGAAGTGGCACTACAATCCAAGATGTAAACCGTCTGCTCAAGCAGTTTGATGAAATGGGAAAAATGATGAAAAATCTTTCTCGTGGTGGTAAATATAAAATGTTACAGAATTTCAGATTTCCACCGGGCATGGGAAATTAAGACAAAATTAAATTTGATAATGAATTGATTCATTGTAATAAATAAATATTTTTAAAATTTTTTAAGGAAAAGACATGGTAAAATTACGTTTAAGACGTAAGGGAAGAAGGCACTTTGCAGTTTACGATGTAATAGCAATTGATAGCCGCAAAAGACGCGATGGCGCCTACTTGGAAAGATTGGGCTTTTTTGACCCAAATACAAAACCTTCAACAATTTCAATTGACCCTGACAGAGCAATTTACTGGCTGAATGTTGGGGCGCAACCTACTCCAATAGTCAAAAATTTGTTAAGCTATGAAGGAGTCTTATTAAGAAGAGCATTAGCATTCAAAGGGAAAAATCAGGTTGAAATTGAAGAAGCAGTTAAACTTCACAAAGAACAAGTTATCGAAAGATATCATAAGCACAAGGTTAAAAGACAAAAAAGAAAAGAAGCTAAACTGAAAGCTGAAGAAGAAGCAAAGAAAGCAGAAGCTGAAGCAGCTGCTAAACCAGCTGAAGAAGTATAGTCATAGCAAAAAATATAGAATATATTAAAAGCTGTTCTGAAAAAGAACGGCTTTTTTTATTTATCTTCGTATCTTTCCGGATATCTGGTAAACCCAACTAATCGCATACAGATAAGGTCTTGAAGAGTTTGTGCCTTGCTTAATGGAACGGTGAAATTGTTAATCATAATTGAAAATATCAATGTTTCATCATCTCGGGATTTAACATAACCGCTGATAGTTGAAACATTATTCATAGTTCCAGTTTTAGCTCTTACTCTTTTTTCGGCGGCAGTTTTTGCCAATCTTCTCTTCATTGTCCCGCTTTCGTTTGAAGCGGCAAGTGATGTAAAGAATATGTTTTTATGCTCT
>RCNQ01000053.1 GCA_003731675.1 Bacteroidetes/Chlorobi group bacterium ChocPot_Mid | reverse complement strand
ATATCGCCAACCCATATCCATTTCTATATTCCTATAAACAAATCCCTTACATTTTTTATTAAAATTTTCAATGCCGTATGCAATAACTTCATCCTTATTGTTCAATCCAAGTTCCTTTTCTACGGTAATCTCGACAGGTAAGCCATGAGTATCCCATCCTGCTTGTCTTCTAACATAATAACCAGTCATAGTTTTATATCTGCAAACTGTATCCTTTATGGTTCTTGCCATTAAATGATGAATGCCCGGTTTTCCATTTACAGTAGGTGGACCTTCATAAAAGGTATAATTCTCACACCCTTCTCTTATTTCCATTGATTTCTCAAAAATCTTATTTTGGTCCCAAAAATCCAAAATCTTGTGCTCAAGAAGTGGATAAGACAATTTTTCTGGTAATGGTTTATACATAATCTCTCAATAAATCAATATTTTATAACAATTAAAAAAATCAAGCAACAATTATACGGCTTTTTTGAATAATAAAAAAATTTTTAGTTATTTGTCCGATAATTGAAACAAAAAAAATAATAATACGTATTAAGATTTATTTATTTTATAATATATTTTATTTGTAACATTTTTTTAATTAATTTTTAAATCTCAAATTTTGAAATTAAAATTTTTTTATTTTTTTAAGGAATATATAATGAAAAAAATCACAATCAAACTTGGACTGATATTATCACTAATTATCTATCTTTCTCTGGGATTATTTTCTCAGGTAAAAATAGATTATAAATCTCTCGACGAAAGAATCCCTTTGGACCCGAAAATAAAAACAGGTAAATTATCTAATGGGTTAACATATTTTATCAGAGAGAATCATAAACCAGAAAACAGAGCAGAACTTCAAATGGTTGTTCGTGCAGGTTCTGTCTTTGAAGACGATGACCAGCAAGGTCTGGCTCATTTTATTGAGCATATGTGCTTTAATGGCACCAAAAATTTCCCTAAAAACGACCTGATTAAGTTCCTTGAGTCATTAGGGATGCGTTTTGGTGGTGATTTAAATGCAAATACCGGATTTGACAGAACATATTACATGTTAACAATTCCCATGGACAGAAAAGGTGTTCTTGACAGTGGTTTTCAGGTACTCGAAGACTGGTTGAGATTTGTAACTTTCGACCCGGTAGAACTTGAAAAAGAAAGAGGTGTCATACTTGAAGAATGGAGACTCTATCGCGGAGCAAACGATAGAATTATGAAAAAACATCTGCCGAATATTTTGTACAAATCAAGATTCGCCGAAAGATTACCAATCGGTGATACTGCTGTTATTTTGCATGCACCAAGGGAAAGATTCCTTGATTTTTACAAAAATTGGTACAGACCTGACATTACAGCTATCATTGCTGTCGGTGATTTCGATGCCAATGAAGTTGAAAAAATAATTAAAGAAAAATTTGGTGATATACCTGCTTTAACAAATCCAAAAAAACATATTGAATATGAAATACCATTTCATCAAGAGCCGATTGTATCAATAGCAACTGATAAGGAATGGCCATATTCTTTAATCCAGGCTTATTTTAAGCATGAAGGTGAACAGGTGCCTACTTATAAAAATTATCGCCAAACAATTATTGATGGGTTATTATCAACAATGTTATCCCAAAGACTTGAGGAGTTAACTCATAAATCCGAACCACCCTATGTATTTGCAAATGCAATAGAAACAAGTTTTATGTCCAATTTAAAAACCTTCTTTTTAACAGGCATGGTAAAGGAGACAGGATTTTTATCAGGTACAGAAGCAATCTTAACCGAAGCTTTCAGAGCATCTCAGCATGGATTCACTCAGACTGAACTTGACAGGGCTAAAAAGGAACAAATGAGATTTATTGAAAAAGCATATAACGAAAGAGATAAAACTGAATCTGCAAATTATGCAAGAGAGCTCTCTGGTTATTTCCATGAGGGTGAAGCCGCTCCTGGTATTGAAGTTGAGCTTGCATTATATAAAAAATGGGTGCCAGAAATTACTCTTGACGAGATAAATCAGTTAATTAAGAAAATTCTTAAAAAAGAAAATTTAGTTATTTCAGTTTCCGCACCTGAAAAAGAAGGCGTAACTGTTCCTACAGAAAAAGAAATACTTGCCGTTTATGATAAAGTTAGCAAAATGAACCTTGAACCTTATGTTGACAAAGTAACTGCTAATCCTCTTTTTGACAAAAAAGTTTCCAAGGGTAAAGTTATTAATTCTGAAAAGAATGAGCAACTTAAAGCAACCTTACTTACAATGTCAAATGGTGTTAAAATCTGGCTCAAGCCAACTGATTTCAAAAACGATGAAATTTTATTTCAGGCATATAGCCCGGGTGGTAACTCCTTAGCCCCTGATGCTGATATTTTATCTGCAAATTTTTCTGAAGATTTGGTTGACCAAGCAGGAATCGCTGACTTTGATTATGTTACTTTACAAAAAATGCTTCAAGGAAAAATTTTGAGTGTATCACCATCTATAGGTGGTAGAACAGAAGGAATTAGTGGTAATTCAACACCGGAAGATTTCGAAACTATGCTACAACTTGTACATCTTTACTTCACTTCACCAAGAAAAGATGAAGAAACTTTCAAATCTTTTATGGCAAAAATGAAAGAGCAATTAAAAAATGCAAAAGTTGACCCTAACTCAACTTTTAACGATACAATCAACTATGTTATGAATTCCTACCACCCAAGGACAAAACCATTAACTGAAGAAAGACTAAACGAAGTTAATTACGATAAAGCATTTGAGTTCTACAAAGATAGATTTGCAGATGCTTCTGACTTTACTTTCATATTTGTCGGAAATTTCAATATAGACAGTATCAAACCTTTGCTTCAAAAATATATTGGTAGTTTACCATCAACGAGAAGAGTTGAAGAAGCTAAAGATAATGGTATAAGATATCCAAAAGGGAAAATTCAGAAAATTGTTAAAAAAGGAATGGAACAAAAGAGCACAATCCGATTTGTCTTCACTGGGGATTTCAATTGGAATGATGATGAAAAACTCGAGCTTACAGCTTTGATGGGTGTTTTAAACATCAAAATGCGTGAGCAAATACGTGAAGAAAAAGGTGGAACTTACGGTGCTTACGCTTCAGGAAGACCATCGAAATTCCCGATACCAACATACAGAATAGACATTGGATTTGGCACCAACCCTGACAGAGTCAATGAACTGATTTCCACACTAACCGATTTATTAAAAGATTTACAGACTAATAAAGTTGATGATACTTACATCCAAAAAGTGAAAGAAATTCAAAAAAGACAATTTGAATTAAATCAAAAGGATAACCGTTACTGGCTCAGACAAATCAACGATTACCTTTATAATGGTGATGACTTTTCATCTTTTTTAAATTATGACAAGCAAGTTGAAAAAATATCAGCAGATATGGTATTGAAAGCAGCAAATAAATTTTTCAATTGGGGTAATCTTGCACAATTTATTTTGTATCCTGAAAATTACAAAGAATAATCAGGAAATTAAAAAATAAAAAAAGGGGGCAAAGATAAAACTTAAGCCCCCTTTTAATTTTTCGTCAAAATTATTTTGTAGTATCAATTTGTGTAGCACCAGCTTTCTTCATAAGCATTTCCTGAAGTAAAATCCCTGCTTTCGGGTCAGCATTGCCAACGATACCGCTAACAATAACCCATTTTCCCTTTTCCTTTCGAAGTGTTCTAGCTACTCTGACAAATAACTTGGCAGTCTGGTCACCAATAGTTATTTCCAATGGTGTCCCGTAGATAATCGAAGCTAATTTAGCATTATCATCCATCTGAATGTCAATATCATACATTTCACCATATTTCATCTTATCGAAAGTTTTCCACTGCTCTTCCATCTTTGCTTTGAATTCAGCAAATGTTTTAATAACCTCTGCAGAATCAGTACCAAAGAAAATAACCTCACCAGCTAAGGTTTCAATCATATGAGAAAAATTCTTCTCCTCAGCTGCAGTATTGTAATCTTTCATCACTTGAATTATAGCTTGCTTTTCCTTTTCGATATCCTTCAAAGTAAGCTCTTCTTTCTGTGGTGTACATGAATAAACAAAAACCAAAATGAAAAAAGTCGTCAATATTTTTTTCATAATTCCTCCGGGGTTTTTAACATTAAATTAATTATATTAATAAATTATTTCCCTTATTGTTACAATCCAGAAAAAAATAACAAAGAACTCATTCTCCAAAAAATCAGATTTAAAATAACATTCATTTAAATTTATTACAATTCACAAATATAATATAAGATATAAATAAATTATAAGCAAGAAAGAAATTAAAAAAAAACAAAAAAAGATGCTTATTTTCAATAATTTCTCCAATTAATGAAATTTTATTAAAACATTTTAAGAAATAATCAATTTTTTAAACAAATTACTTGTTACAATTTAAAATAATTATAAATTTGTTATTCAAAATATGTTAATTAACAATCATTGAGGTAAAAATGAAATTATTTTACGTTTTAATAATTATTATCGGTGTATTTGCTATCAATTGCACCGGACAAAAAGAAAGTAAAACCAATACTAAAGAGGTTGATATGTATATTGATAAAACAACTGTTGACAATACAATATCGGAATTAATAAAAAAATTCGGGCAAGAAAATAAGTTTAGAATTGAAAGAGGAGTTTATCAAACCGCATCTTTATGGAAAGAAGAAGACGGTTCTGCAGAGCAATTCAAAGAATTTTGTTTGGCAAACTTTATCAAGGATACAAATGAACTTTTTAATGTATTTAATCGAGTGTCTGAAAACTTAGAAACAATTTGGGGACATTTCAACAAAATAACTCTTGATTTAAACAGACCTTTACATTTGACAACTTTTAACAAATATTCTATTGACGAAATTTTTGGTGCATACAGTCCAGGTGCTCATCTCGCCGAAGATTTTTACAAAAATAAAATTGCCTTTATCATCACATTAAATTTCCCTCATTTTTCTTTAGCTGAAAAATCTGAATGGGGGAAAAGCTGGACACGCAAAGATTGGGCTTATGCACGTATGGGTGATTTATTTACATCAAGAGTTCCAAGCGAATTACTCCAAAATGTATCTCAAGCTGTAACTAATGCTGACCTTTATATTTCCGAATATAATATTTTCATGGGAAAACTAATTGATAATCAAGGTAAAAAATTATTCCCTGATGAACTAAAGCTAATTACTCATTGGGGACTTAGAGATGAGCTGAAATCACAATATTCTGATAGCATCAATGGTCTGGAAAAGCAAAAAATAATTTATGAGGTAATGAAAAGAATCATTAATCAGGAAATTCCAAAAAATGTTATTAACAATCAGGATTATAATTGGAACCCTTTTACTAATAAATTAACTAAAAATGGAAAAGATGTCAGCTTCGAACCAGAACCTGACACAAGATACAAACATATTCAGAATAATTTTCTTGCTCTCAAAGAAATTGATGCATACAGCCCTAATTATCCGACATATATCAGCAGAAAATTTGATGAAGAGTTCGAAATACCACAGCAGGAAGTAGAAAAACTTTTCACATCCTTTGTCTCATCTCCACAGGTTAAAGAAGTTGCTGACATTATTCAAAAAAGACTCGGAAGAAAACTTGAACCATTCGATATATGGTACGATGGCTTCAAATCACGAAGTTCCATTTCGGAAAATGAACTGAGTAATATAACAAGCAAGAAATATCCAAATCCTCAAGCAGTTAAAAATGATTTACCAAATATTTTGTTTAAATTAGGTTACTCTAAGGAAAAAGCATTATCAATTTCAAATAAAATAGAGGTTGACCCTTCGAGAGGTGCTGGTCACGCATGGGGAGCACAGATGAAATCCGAGAATGCTCATCTTAGAACACGTATTGCTGAGAAAGGAATGGACTACAAAGGATATAACATTGCAACTCACGAACTTGGACATAATGTTGAACAGACAATAACTTTAAACGATGTTGACTTTTATATGCTCACAGGTGTCCCAAATACTGCTTTCACTGAAGCTTGGGCATTTGTTTTCCAAAAAAGAGACCTCGAATTGCTTGGGATTAAAGAAAACAATCCCGATAAAAGAACTATGATGGTTCTTGATAATTTCTGGTCAACCTACGAAATCATGGGAGTTTCGCTTGTAGATATGAACCTTTGGAAATGGTTATACCAAAATCCCAATGCAGATGCAAAGCAAATTAAAGAAGCTACAATTAGAATAGCAAAGGAAATATGGAACAAATATTATGCTGAGGTTTTCGGAATCAAAGACCAACCTATCTTGGCTGTATATTCCCATATGATAGATAATCCACTTTATTTATCTGCATATCCACTCGGACACCTAATTGAATTCCAGATTGAAAATTATATTGAAGGCAAAAATCTTGGTGATGAAATGATGAGAATGTGCAAGCAAGGAAGACTCATTCCTCAATACTGGATGAAAGGAGCTGTTGGCAGAGAATTATCAATTGAGCCAACATTAAATGCTACTCAGGAAGCAATTAATAAAATTAAATCACAACACTAAATCCAATCAATATAAAAAAACTGCTTTTATTCAATAAATAAAAGCAGTTTTTTTTATATTCTATGAAAGTTTTCCAGATTACCTTCTGGGTCCTCTTTGGTTATCTCTGTTTCCCGAACTTCTTCTATCTCTTCCACCACCACCACTCGACCTTCTGTCTCTGTTTCCTCCCGATGAGCTTCTATATGTGCTTTCAGGTTCAACCCAACCTTCTGGTTCAGGCATAGTGGCACGGCGACTTAATCTGAATTTACCGTCAGGTGTAATTTCAAGTAGTTTTACTTCTACCTTATCCCCAACCTTCATTACATCACTTATGTTATTTACCCTTTCATAAGCCATTTGAGAAATATGAAGTAAACCTTGTTTTTTGGGTAAAAATTCAATAAAAGCACCCATACCCTCACGAATTTCTTTCACAGTACCTTCATAAACTTCCCCCTCTTCCGGGACCCTAAGTATTCCGTTAATTTCTTCTAATGCTATATCAGTAGATTCCTTAGATGTTGAAGCAATTGTTAAAGTACCATCATCATCAATCTTAATTTCAACTCCTGCTTTTTGTGTAATCCCCCTTATTGTTTCACCACCAGTCCCGATAATAGCACCAATTTTATCAGTTGGTACAGTCAATACTGTAAATCTCGGAGCATAAGGAGAAATATCTTCTCTTGGCTGAGAAATAGTATCATTCATAATACCAAGAATATGCAATCTGCCTTGTCTTGCTTGTTCCAAAGCTCTTCTCATTATTTCGATTGGTAGCCCTTCTATTTTAATATCCATTTGACAAGCAGTAATACCATCAGATGTTCCAGCAACTTTAAAGTCCATATCACCAAGGAAATCCTCATCACCAAGAATATCACTTAGTATAGCAACATCTTCTTCTTCTTTTATAAGTCCCATTGCAATACCTGCTACAGACTTTTTAATTGGAACTCCTGCATCTAATAATGATAAAGTCCCTGAACAAACAGTTGCCATTGAAGATGAACCATTTGACTCCAAAATCTCGGATACTACCCTGATTGTATATGGAAAAACAGATTCTTCTGGAATAACAAATTTCAATGCCCTTTCAGCCAGATGACCATGACCAATCTCTCTTCTTCCTGTACCCAATCGCTTCACCTCACCTGTAGAATATGGAGGAAAATTGTAGTGTAAGTAAAATCTGTTTGTGTATGTAGGCAACAAACCATCAATCATTTGGTCATCTCTGTTAGTACCCAAAGTAACCATACCTAAACTCTGAGTTTCACCTCTTGTAAACAAAGCAGAACCATGAGAACGAGGCAGTATTCCAACTTCACATGAAATTGGTCTTATATCAGTCAGACCTCTTCCATCTAATCTTTTCTTATCCTTAAGTATCATTGCACGCATTTCTTTCTTTTCAAGTTTGCTGAAAATTTCTTCAGCTAATGCTTCAAGATTCAACTCTGAATACTCTTCTTTGTTAGCTGTAAATTCAGTAAGTTTTTCAAGAGCTAATTCTTTCAATCTCGTGCGATGTGCTTTACGTTCGTTTTTTGATGTCACAGAGTAAATATAATCATGAAGTTCCTCTTTTACTGCATTCATAACTGTATCAGAAATCTCTGCAGGAATTTCTTTCTCAACAAAATCTCTTTTTACTACTTCGCATTTTGCAACCAATTGCTTCTGAAGGTCATTCAGAATTTTAATTTTTGAATGAGCAAATTCCAAAGTATCCAAAAAGTCTTGTTCAGAAATTTCTTTGCTCTCACCTTCGACCATAACTATTGAAGTGTCAGTTCCGGCAATTGTCATATCAATATCTGATTCCTTCAACTGTTCATGTGATGGATTAACAACAAACTCACCATTTATTCTGCCAACCCTGACTTCAGATACAGGACCTTCAAAAGGAATGTCTGAAAGCATCAATGCTGCAGATGCACCCACCATACCTAATGTATCAGGGTCAACATCCGGCTCAAATGAAAATACAGTTGCTAAAACCTGCGTTTCATAAGGCCATGTCTTTGGTATCATTGGTCTGATAGGACGGTCAATCAATCTCGAACATAAAACTTCATGGTCACTGGGTCTGCCTTCTCGTTTTAAAAAACCACCGGGAAACTTACCAGCGGCACTACTTTTTTCCCTATATTCAACCTGCAAAGGTAAATAATCTATCTCAGGACTTGCCTTCTCATCAGCAACAGCTGTAACTAAAACCATGGTATCACCACAGCGTACCATTACCGAACCAGATGCAAATCTTGCTAAATGACCAGTTTGGAGTGAATACTCTTTTCCATCAAAATTAATTGATACTTCTTGTTTTGCCATTTTCTTCTTTCTGTTATTTTTGAAATTTTTTAAAAAAAAAGCGGTCCAACCTTCGCCGTTAATAACCGCTTTTTAAGTTTAATATTTTTGATATCCCATTTTTATGTCATTCAATATACTAATAATCTAATCAATTAAAATTTATATTGATTAGTTATCAAGATTATTTTCTTAATGACAAATCAGTAAGAACCTGACGATATCTTGTAATATCTTTTTTCATCAGATAATTCAAAATCTTACGTCTTTTACTTACCATTTTAATCAAACCTCTGCGGCTATGATTGTCCTTTTTAAAGTTTGAAAGGTGTTGTGTCAAATCATTTATCCTCGCAGTTAGAACTGCAACCTGAACTTCAGGTTTTCCTGAATCTTTTTCAGTCTCACCAAACTTTTTAACCAATTCCGCTTTTTGTGTTGATGTTATCATTTAAATCTCCAATCATACAAATTAATTAAAGGCGTTTGCCTATTTAAACGAATTACAAATATAAGAATAACTTAGCTAATATTAAAATAATTTTATTAACTCTTTAGCTTTTTGTTTGTCTTTTTCTATTTGTTCCAAAAATGTTTCTTTACTTTCAAATTTTATCTCATCCCTAATAAAATATAAAAATTCAACCTCCAGATACTGATTATAAATATCTGAATTAAAGTCCAAATAATGAACTTCTACGTAAGTTTTTAAGCTATTTGTAAATGTAGGTCTATTCCCTATATTTGCTAAACCAAAATATTTTTCCCCGTTTATTATTGATTTTACAAAATACACACCATTACCAGGCAAGTGTTTATATTCATTATAACTTATGTTGGCTGTCGGAAGACCGATTGTCCTACCTCTGCCATCTCCTTTTGTAACTATCCCTGAAACTGTATAATTATACCCCAACATTTCATTGACTTCACTAATAGCTTTTAATTCCAAATAGTTACGGATTTTGGTGCTCGATACTTTTTCTCCTTCTTTAAGTAAAGCATCTATTTTCTCAATATCAAAATTAAATTCGGCACCCATATCTTTTAACAAAGATTCATTACCAGCTCTATCCTTACCAAATAAATGGTCAAATCCAATTAATATCTTTCTCAATCCGATTTTTTCGACTAAATATTCTTTGACAAATTCTTTTGGCGGAGTTCTTGAAAATTCTTTAGAAAATGGAATGATTAAAACATCTGTTAACCCAAATTTTTCAAATAAAGATAGTCTTTCATCAATCGTTGTTAAAAGTTTAATCGGTTTCATGTTTTCGCGCTGCAATACTATCTGAGGATGAGGGTCGAAAGTCAATAATACAGACCTCCATCCATTTTCATTAGCAATCCTGTTCAATCTATCAATTATCAATTGATGACCTTTGTGTACACCATCAAACGTACCAACAGTCAGAACTGTTTCTTTTTTATAATCTATTTCTTCAAAATTTCTATAAACTTTCATAAATTATATGAATAATAAAAAAATTAAACCGATAATTTTGATATATCTGTGAATTCATTTATATCAAAAGAATTTTCAACCCTATAATCACCGATGTTTGTCCTTCTTAAATCCGATAAATATGCTCCACAACCAAGGTCTTTTCCTATATCCCTTGCCAATGAACGGATATATGTCCCTTTTGAGCATTCAATCTTTAAACTAATAAACGGCAAATATATTCTTTTTATTTCAATTGAAAATATTTCAACCTCTTTTAACCTTAATTCAACATCTTTATTTTTTCTTGCTGATTTATAAGCTGGTTTCCCACTGACTTTTTGAGCAGAGAATACAGGTGGTAGCTGTTCAATTTTACCTAAATATTTTGAAACAGTAGTATTCAAAACTTGCTCTGAAATATCACCTACATCCTGAATATTTTCTTCATCGAATTCAGCATCATCTGATTTTGTCGTAGCACCAAGTTTTATTTCAGCAAGATATTTCTTTCTTAATTCTCTGAATTTATCAATTTCTCTGGTTGCTTTTCTCCCTAAAGCAAGAATTAATAAACCAGTAGCTAAAGGGTCCAATGTACCTGCATGCCCAATCTTTTTGATTTTTGTTAAATTCCTTATCTTAGCAACTATATCAAATGATGTCCAGTCTTTGGGCTTATCAATTAAAAGAAATACTCCAAAATCTTCGGAGTATTTTAATAAATCAGAAATGAAAAATTCCTTTTTTATTATTTTATTATCTATTAAAATACCTTTTTTGGAGAATATTACCATATAGTACTAATCTTTAGGTAAACTTTTAGGGTCATAGTCGTCAGGATTAACAAAAATCTCTTTTTTGTTGTTACCGATAGAATTAATTAATTCCTGAATATGTTCTATCTTATCCAATGTATCATCTAAAAAAAATTTTAAATCAGGTGTATATCTTAATCTTATTTCTTTCCCAAGCTGAGTACGTAAACTCCCCTTCTTATCTTCTAAAATTGCTAAAAATTTACCAGGAGATATTTTATCACCAAAAATACTGATATATACTTTGGCTGTTTGTAAATCTTCAGTAAGTCTTACAGAAGTTACAGTAACTAAACCTGCATTATGCTCTGATGCCAGCAAATCAATAGGTTTGGCTAAAACTCTTTTTATTAGACTACTAACTTTTTCTGCCCTGATACTCATAGGAATTTATTTGATTTCAAATTTTAAGTTAAAGTTCTTTTTATTTCAAGTAACTTATATGATTGGATAATATCACCTTGCTCAATATCACCAAAGCCATCCAACATAATACCACATTCATAACCGCTTTCAACTTCACGAACGTCATCTTTCTCTCGTTTTAAAGAATGAATAGTACCATTATAAACTGTCAATCCATCTCTTAATACTCTGACTCTGCTATTACGTGTAATCTTACCTTCTTTAACAAAACATCCTGCTATAAATCCAAGTTTACTGACTCTGAAAACTTTCCGTACTTCAACAACACCGGTAATTTCTTCCCTGAGCTCTGGTGCAAGCAAACCTTCCAAAGCTAATCTGACTTCATTGATTGCATCATAAATTATGTTATAAAGTCTGATATCAACTGATTCTCGTTCAGCTAATTTTCTGGCATTTCCCGTCGGAGAAACCTGAAAACCAATTATTACTGCTTTACTTGCTACAGCCAGCATAACATCAGATTCAGTTATTGAACCCACTCCTTTGTGCAAGATAATAACTCTCACTTCATCAGTTGATTGTTTTTGCAATGAATCGCTTAAAGCTTCAACTGAACCAGAAACATCACCTTTAATAATTAAAAATAAATCCTTTACGCCCCCTATTTGAATTTGCCTTGATATATCATCAAGTGTCATTAAGTGCATCTGCCTAAATTCTTGCTCACGTCTAAGTTGTTGTCTTTCGTTCGATATTGATCTCGCCTCAACATCAGTTTCAACTCCAATCAGAATATCTCCGGCTTCTGGTAAGCCATTAAATCCTATTACTCTGACAGGTATGGAAGGCCCTGCTTCTTTAACCATTTTATCTCTTTCATCAAACATTGCACGTACCCTACCATTATAAACACCAGCAACAAATGGATCTCCGACTTTCAATGTTCCCTGCTGAACTATAACTGTTGCCACAGCTCCAAAACCTTTATCCATATTTGCTTCAATAACTGTACCCCTTGCTTTTCTATATGGATTTGCTTTCAATTCTAATACTTCTGCTTCCAGCAAAATCTTTTCTAATAAAACATCAACATTAATTCCCTTTTTTGCAGAAATCTCTACACACTGATATTTTCCTCCCCATTCCTCAATTAAAATGTTTTGTTCAGAAAGTTGTTGTTTTATCCTCTCAGGGTTTGCGTCTGCTTTGTCAATTTTATTAATTGCTACTACAATTGGAACATTTGCCGCTTGTGCATGGCTTATTGCTTCCAATGTTTGTGGCATCACACTATCGTCTGCCGCAACAACCAAAACTACAATGTCTGTTACCTGAGCTCCTCTTGCCCTCATAGCAGTAAATGCTTCGTGTCCAGGAGTATCTAAAAAAGTAATAGCTTTCTTGTCTGCAAGTTCAACTCTATATGCACCAATATGCTGAGTAATTCCTCCTGCTTCTCCTGCAACTACATGACTTTTTCTGATATAATCCAACAATGATGTTTTACCATGGTCAACATGTCCCATTACCGTTACTATCGGAGAACGTCCTTCCAACTTCGATTCATCAATTTCCTCACCTTCTTCTATTAAGAGTTGAGCCGTTTTATCATCTAAAAATTCAACTTCATATTCATAGTCATCTGCAATTACTGTTATTGTATCTTTATCAAGTCTTTGATTCAATGTTACCATTAATCCTAACTCCATACATTTTAAAATGATTTCGTTCGGACTAACATTCATCAGGTCGGCTAAAGCAGCAGTAGTAACAAATTCTGTCAATTGTAGTTTCTTTGATTCGAGTTCTTTCTCTTCTAATTTTCTTTGTTCTTTTTCTTCTCTCTCTATTTTCTTACGATGTCTAAGCTTAGAACGATGACTTACTGCCGAAGATTCGCTCATTTCAGATATAGTTTCTCTGATTGCTCTGTCAACATCCTCATCTTTAATTTGTTCTCTTATTCCTAACCTTTTCTTCTTCTTCTTATCCTTATCTTTTTTCCGCTTACTTTTATCCTTTTTTCCTCTGAAAAAGAGTTTTTCATCTTCAACATCTTCTTCCTCTTTTCCCTCAAATCTCTCTTTCTTAGTTTTTACCTTTTCCTTGCCAATATCAATTTTCCCTACAATTTTCAGTCCACGAAGTTGTGGTACTTCTCCTTCTTCATATTCAACCTCTAAGACTTTTTTACGTTTCTTTCTTTTCTTGCCTTTCTTCTTCTTATCTTCATCTGTTTCTAAAGTTGACTCATCTTCCACTGGAGCAGTAACAATAGTAGATGGTTGTTCCAAAATATCTACTTCATGCTTTGCAACCTCAGGTTGTTCAATTTTATTTTCTTTTGGCTTTTTTAGCTTTTCTTCTTTGTCTTCTTTATCTTTTTTAGCAAGTTTTTCTGAATCGCCAACTAATTTATTGATTTCTTCTTTATCTTCAGCTTTTTTAAATTTAGTTTTAGCTTCATCCTTAGGCAATTCAATTATAACTTTGTCTGTCTTTTCTGCAACAGTTTCTACCTTTTCGCTTGGAATTTTTTTCTGTTTCTTTTTATCAACATCAATCTCAGGAACCAACAAAGTCTCTTCAGATATTTTTGATTTATCTTCAATCTCTTCTTCGGATTTTTTCTTTGTTTTTGGTTTTTCAACAATTTCTTGTTCTATTAAAGATTTCTTTGATTTTTCCTCTTCTTTTTCTGTCTTCTTAGTTTCGGTTTTTTCAATTATCTTATCTTCAACAATTTGCTTCTTCTCATCTTCCTTAGTCTTGAGAGGTTTCTTGTGCTTTTCTAATTTGTCTCTTTGAATCTCAGCCGCTCGCCTTTCCCGTTTGAATTTATCATAAACAACTTCAAGCATCTCTGGCGTAAGCACAGCAGTTGGTTTTGCCTGAATCTCATACCCTTTACTATGTAGAAATTCGACAATTGCATCTTTACCGATGTTTATTTCCGATGCAACCTTAATTAATTTCTTATTACCTTCTGCCATACTTAAAACTTAAATTAATAATTCCTATAATTATTCACCATCATCATTTTTTTTATTTGTTGCAGATTGCAAAAGTTCATCAATCATATTCTGTTTCTTTTGCTCAACTCCTGCCTCCCTGATTTTTTCCAACACTTCCTCTGATTCCTTTTCATCAAATTCATTTAAGATAATTGACCTCAGTTCAATCAATAAATCCTTCGTCATTCCTTCCACAGCTAAAAGCTTATCAATATCTGCTTCCAAAAAGTCTCTCGCTGTTTCTATTCCTAAATCAAATAATTCTTCATACAAGTCAATTCCAAGCTCTTCTCTAAATTCAGTTAAATCTATATCCTCACCACCTTCTTTTATTAAAGTAATAGAATAACCTGTTAATTTCGACGCCAATCTTACATTTTGTCCATTCTTACCAATAGCAAGTGGAACCTGGTCATCAGGTACAATTACCGTAGCACTTCTTATATCAGGTTCAATACTGATTTCTTTGACTTTTGCTGGTAACAATGCACGTGATATATATGTCTTTATATCATCTGAATATTCTATAAGGTCAATATTCTCATTATTCAATTCTCGTACTATCGAATGTATTCTTATACCTTTCATTCCCACACATGCACCTACTGGGTCCACTCTGTCATCATAAGATATCACAGCTACTTTTGACCTCTCCCCTGCATCTCTTGCTATTGCTTTTATCTGTATTATCCCATCATATATCTCAGGTATTTCTATCTCAAATAGTCTCGCTAAAAATTCATCACTTGCTCTCGATAGTATTACCTCTGGTTGCCCTGATGCTCCACTTCGTCTTACCTCCTTGATTATAGTTTTTATTGATTGATTCTTTTTGAATTTATACGGCTCATTTGGTATTTGCTCTTCTCGTGGTAGTATCATCTCTATTTTATTATGCATTATTAAAATCTGATTCCTCCGTATCTGGTAAATTTCACCAATCAGTATTTCACCTACCTTAGTGCTGTATTCATTGTATATATTGTCTTTTTCAATTTCCCTGATTCTTTGATTCAGATTTTGCGATGCCAACGATATTAGTCTTCTCCCAAAATTTGCTGCAATATTTTCGAGAGTGATTTCCTCTATATAGTCATCACCAATGGAATAATCTTCATCTGGATTAAGCGATTTAGCATCTTCCAAAGTTATTTCAGTTTCAGGATTTTCAACTTCCTCAACTATTTCCTTCATTAAATAAATTTCAATATCACCCTTATCGAAATTCACAATAATTTCAAAGTTAGACTCCATCCCATACTTCTTCTTAACAAGCATAGACAAAGTCTCTTCGACAATACCTTGTAAAAGGTCTCTGTCAATATTCTTTTCTTTTGCCATTTCTGCAAAAGCTTCAATTATTGTCTTTTTCTCTATCTTCTTCTGTTTAACTCTTTGTCGAGCCATAACTTACCAAAATTTATAATTTAAAATATTTATTATTTGCAAATTTTTCTTATTTCATTCTTTAATATATATCTAATAAAAAATGGGCTTCACGAGCCCACCCCTTTATAAGCTATTACAAAATTACGAACTTTTAATGACTTTTAAAAATAAATTTTACTAATTATATGTAACTTTAAAAAAATTATTTGAAAATTAATAATTTATATATCTTACTTTCAGAATTATTTGTAAGTTTTATAAAATATAAACCATTATTGAAACCTGTTGTATTAATTACTGAACTTTCATTGTCCGAAAAATTCAAATTCTTTTTCATGATAATTTCACCTATCGGATTAATTATTTCAAGGTAAGTCCTCTCAGTTTCAGAATTAGATTTAATTATGAAATATGAAGCGGCTGGTTGAGGATATATAATCATCTCTTCTTCTGAATTAAAATCTTCAATATTTATTGCTGATTTTACCTTAAAGCTATATACCCTGCTCCAACGACTCTCTTTACTCTGATTATATGCTTTTACTACCCAGTAATAGGTGGAATCATATTCAAAATCTTTATAATTATAGCTCTCTTCAATAACGTTGGAATCATTTATTACAAAATCTTCAAACAATTCAGATTTTGAAACCCACAAAATATAACCATCAGCATTTTTTACTCTCTTCCAATTCAATGTACCACTTCTACCAATATCATGAGACATATCAGATGGTGCTGTTAAAATCGGAGTAGATAAATACAATCCTGTTTCAGTGCTAAAGGACCATACCTCTGACCAATCACTCTCAAAATTTTCTTTATGGGCTTTTACTCTCCAGAAAACCTTTGTATTTTTGGGAGTATCCCATTCTTTAAAAATTTCTGTGCTTATACTATCCACTTCAAAAAGTATGGATTCAAATTTATCACTCAATGAAATTTGCAAATGATAATATTCTGCATTATTGACTTTGTTCCAGACAATATCAGAACCTATTTCTACTTCATCTGCACCATTATCAGGAACTGACAACTGTGGTTTAGCAAGTTCTGTAATAAAACTAATTGAATTACTCCAATCACTTGAGTCCAGTGGATTAAATGCTTTAATTCTTAACCAATAATTTTGAAATGGTTCTAATTTTTTATATTTAAACTCATTAGCAGAGACAATTTCATCAATAATGTTTTCAGTAAAGTTGATATTTTTCGATACCTGAATAATATAACTCGTACTTCCGGTAACATCATTCCATCTGATAACCCCATCATTTATTGGGACATTGATTTGTTTATCACTTGGAGTGATTACCTCGGGTGATGACATAATTGTTATAAAATTATTCGGCTTAGACCAATAGCTTGTATCTGCTCCTTCAATACTACAAATTCGCCAATAGTAAATTCTATAATTTTCATCAACAGAATAATTAAAAGTCGTATCTGATATATTTTTCTTTTCATAATATATATCTGAAAAATCCTCCTGCTTTGCAATTTGTATCCAATAAGTACTTAAATCCGATATTCTATTCCATTTAAAGGTTACTGATTTTAATAACCCTCTTGATTCATTTAACGGTTCCACCAAACGTGGTGGAGCAATTTTGGTTATAAAAGTACCATAATCAGACCACTCTGAAGTATCCTTACTGTTTAATCCTGCTACCCTCCAATAATATTTAGTTTTAAGATTCAATAATTCATAAATGAAAAAATCTGAATCTGATACTGTTGTATCAATTCTTCTTTTTTCAAAATTACTTTCCTCTGCTACTTCAATTCTATAAGCTATTGCACCTTTAATTCTATTCCACCTTAAAACCCCATCTTTTATTGGCATTTGAGAATCATTTACAGGAGAAACGATTACTGGTTTATCTAATTCGTTTGAACCAATAATAAATTCACCCAATGTATTAAAATTAGCTTTTAATATGTTATTACTTTCGTCATAATTGGTCGTAAGTTCATCAAATGAACCCATAGCTTCACTTGTACGTCCATAAATAGTCAATTTTCTTCTATCTCCATTGTAATTAATTGAGTCTAAATTAATTGATATTTCTCCTAAAACAGACGAGATACCTCTCTTTGAAAAGACCCAGCGATATGGTAGAATCTTAGAAAAATTGTTGACTGAAAAAGACTGCCTCGATGGTGAATAGTTATGCTTCTCGACCATTGCATAAGATTTACCAACCAAGCTCTTAACGTCAATTTTAATATTAGTTTTATATTTTGAATCGTTGAAATCATAAATACCAGGAGCAGAAATATCTTTTCCTACTGCATTCATCTTTGTTATATATCTAAATGCTCTATAAACCGGAAAATAAACCTTTGAACGCATCTCAAATGCTATACTATTATCTGGTCTGACTTCAGTTATCTTGTCTTCACCCCAATTAATTAATGTATTACCATTTTCTAAACGCTGGACACTTCCTTTTGAAGAATAATAACCATTTGAACTCTCACTACAATCCCAGACCTTTGTAACTACCTTTGTATTTTGATTAACTGCATACTCAACAGCCCTGGAATATTGATTCGGTTTCATTGTGCCATTATCATAAAGCAAAAAATTTCCATTTGGTAATACTACAAGGGAATGTTGATGAGAAAATCCGAAGAAACCATCAATCGTATCATTAAGAAATAAAAATTCATTGTTTTTACAAGCACTCCCACCCATCCTCCATATTATTGCTCCAGTTTCTTTATTGATTTTTGTAATTTCATCAAGATTTCTGCATGAGAGTAAAATATTTCCGTCAAGGTCAGTTGTCACTGAATTAGCATGAGTAAAGGGTACCACTGGTTGAGTTAAATCAATCTCATCTGTAATATCCGTTATTTTGTAATGGTCAAAAGAGCTCCAAGTCCAATAAACATTTCCATCCTTATCAACTTCAATTAAATGAGCTCCAATTACTGTAGCGTTCTCTTGTCCACCATCAACAATTTTACTCAAATCCATTGTTCTGTTTTCAACACAAATAAGAATATAATGCCCGTTAGGCAGAATATTCATATCGTGGATATCTATGTAATAATTTCCAGAATAATTTATTGTTTCAATAAAATTCATACTCTGGTCATAAATATGATACTTGGAATCCTTGTAAACACTCCAATATCCATTAGATAAAATTTTACAATAATTACTCCCTTTTAAAGCTGACGAATTGTCAAGATAAATTTTCTCGCCATAATTGTCGAACAAATAAAAATTTTCATTCCCATCATGGTCGAATTTAATATAACCGGCAGATGGTTCAATTAAAGTAGTTACTTCCCATTGATTAATCTGACCAAGTAATTGGTTACCGGTCAATGTAACTATCACTAACAAAATCAAGCGAATTTTATCTAAGTTTAAACAAGTAAAAAGTCTTCTCATTTTCTTTCTTCATAAACATAAAAATACCTGTTAATTTGTGACGTTTTAATCAGAAACAAAATGTAAATACCAGACAAAAAACAGTTAATTTTATAACAATCTATATTTTTTGTTTCAGAATTTGTTTGATTTGTCAAATTCTACTCTAAATTACTGTTATATATGAAGTAATAGTCAGAAATAGAGTAATATTTATAGTAATAGTTATAAGTGTAACATTTGTATTTACAATACGTTATATTTACAAAAAGGTTTAAGTAAAATTTTTAGAAAAATGAAAAAGAAAAGCGAAATAGAGACAAAAACGAAACAAAAAATCAACAATGGATTATCCAAAAATATTTTAGTTTCAGTACTCGGAGAGGGACTTGAACCCTCACGAACCGAAGTTCACAGGATTTTAAGTCCTGTGCGTCTACCTATTCCGCCATCCGAGCAGGATTACAAAATTAAATATTATTTTGATTTTAGAAAAATATATTTTGAAAATATTTTAAAAATTAATTTAAAAACTTATATTATAAATTAAACTATTTATAAAGAAAAAATGTCTATTATTAAAAAACATATAGTTAAACCATTCACAGAAAAGGGGGACAGTAAAATGAAAAAGCATTATACTTCACTGATAGGGTTAGTTCTTGCAGTATTCTTAATGGTTAGCTGCACAACTTACAATACCCGACATGAATATTTCGGTTATAATAATAATCCTGAAATATCAGATGCACCCAATAAAGTAAATAAACTTGGCAAAAGTGAGTCAAAATGGAAAAATCCTTTGGCTGAAAACAATAACGAAGAAAATGTTCAGGATAATTCAGATGTAGTTTACTATAATTCTAATTCTGTTGTTTATGTACCCGTTATTGTACCTTGGTGGAACAGATATTATGACTGGGTAACTTTCTATGACCCGATATTCTCTTTCAATTGGAGATGCGGATATTATTGGGGTTGGGATTGGTATTCTCCTTGGTATCATTATCATCCCTACTACGGTTATTCCTGGGGTCCTTATTATGATTGGTATTACTACAATCCTCATTATTTCGGATATTATGGATGGTACAGGCAACCATATTATTCCTATTATTGGAATGACAGGTACGTAGAAAGAACAACAAGAAGATTCGGACCAGGAAGAAATGAAAACTATCATCCAGGTGAAAGAAATGCTGTGTATAGCTCACGTACAGGTAGTAGAAATACCAGCCCTTATTATTCTTCAATTGGCAGGAATGAAGCAGGTAATTCAAATAATTCCGGTAGAAGCTATATGAGGAATTTATCAGCCGGTAGAAATGAATCAGTAACAGAAAAATCAGGAACAAGAACTTATACGCGAAATGTCTATAATTCTTCAAACAATGATAATCCATATAATACAAATTCAAGAAGTGGCTCAAGAACAAATACTAATGAAGTCAATTCACGGAATAGTAGTAATGAAGGAAGAACAAGTGTCCGTAGTTCAGACAACAATTCTGTAAACAGATTTGTAGTACCACAAACCAATACAAGAAGTAGCACTGAATCCACAAATCAAAATAATTCTAATGGAAGTGGTTATAGAAGCAGTTATCCTTCTGGTTCGACAAGTTCATCACCTTCTGTCAGGTCATCTGGCTCAAATTCTCAACCATCAGGTGGTGGTAGCTATCGTTCATCTGGTTCAAGCGGTGGTTCAAGGAGCTCAGGAACAAGTGGTGGAAGTTCAGGTGGTGGTTCAAGAGGAAGCTCAAGCTCAGGAGGTCGTTCAAGCGGTAGTGGAAGAGGAAGATAAATTATTCAATGTCAAAAATGGTATATAGCTTTAAGGGATAAAAATGAAAAAGATGATAATAGTGATATGGCTTTTAATTAGTTCAGAAATTGCTTTTGGGCAAAACATTGAAGACGCTCTCAGATTCTCAAGTTCTAATGGGATTATATCGGCAAGAGCAGGAGGTTTAGGAACATCTTTTCATGGCATAGCTGATGACTACTCTGCTCTTGCTTTTAACCCAGCCGGTTTAGCTCTTATCGATAAAGGTGAATTTACTTTTGGATTTGGTTTTATGCATAACAGTACAGAATCAAAATTTTTATCAATCGCAAAGACTGAAACAAAAAATGATGCTTACTTAAGTAATTTTGGTCTTGTAGCACCTTTCAAAACGAGTTTTGGAAATGCATCAATTGCTATTGGTCATTACTTATCATCGGACTTTGATAATGCTATTAATTTTGCAGGATACAATCCGTATTCAACTTATATTGATGCTTTAGCCAAAGAAGCAAAAGCAAATGGATACGCTTTAAATGAAAATCTTGCAACCAACTTGTGGTTAGCAGATGATGATTACTACACTCCTGTCAAAAATAAACTATATCAGCAAGCAGTAATAAGTGAAGATGGCGGCTTGCACAATTTATCAGGTGGTATTGCTTTTGAGATAAGCCCATTTCTCTCAGTCGGCTTTTCAATAACAGGCAAATGGGGAACTTATGAATATTTAAGAAATTATAAAGAATCCGATGTTGACAATAACTATAATGTATATGATTTTGATAGCACAGGAGGTAAATATCGTTTTTATAATCTCGATTTTAATGAGTTTACGGTTGATGAATTTATTAAACAAGATATTTCAGGTGTTACAGGGTCAGTTGGTATTCAAGGGAAAATTTCAAATTTTATGAGAGTAGGTTTTACTATTCATTTCCCTACGGCTTATGATATAACTGAAAGATTTACACAAAAAGGTAATTCCTATTTTGATAATGGAGATAGCTATAAAGATAGTTATGTATTTAACAATTATTATTCATTTTACTCACCCTGGGTTTATTCGGGTGGCTTGTCAGTCAACTTTGCGAATTTGACCTTGACTGCAGGTATTGAATACTCAGACCTTAAACAAATGGAATTCACTGATGCAAATTTAGACCTTAAAAATCTTAATTTGGATATAAATAGTTTAATGAATAATCGTTTGAAGATGGGTATTGGATTAGAGTATGAAGTACCTTTTCTGCCATTATCTATTCGGGGAAGTCTGAATACTATGACAGCTCCTTACAAAAACGATATAGATGGGGCTGAACTATTATCAGCATCTTTTGGGGCAGGTTTTTATCTTGCTCCGAATGTCAGACTTGATTTGCTTGGCAGATTGTCACAATTCTCCAACTTATGGAATATTTATCCAGGTGACTGGGAAACAGAATTATTATTCAAACGTTCAGTTTTAGATTTTGGATTGCAGTTAACATACAGATATTAATTTTTTCATTACTTGATTATTAAATTCCTTATTAAATAAAAGGGAAAGACAGATTTTTAATTCAGTCTTTCCCTTAAATATTCCAAATTAAAAAGAGCTTTTATAAAGCATCAATAATTGCATTATAGGTTGGACTTGGTCTCATTACTTTATTAGCTTTTTCATCATCAGGCATATAGTAACCACCGATATCAGCGGGTTTACCTTGCGCCGAAAGCAATTCTTGTGTAATCTTTGTTTCGTTTTCCTGAAGTTGTTTTGCTACCTTTTCAAATCTTTGTTTTAATTCCAAATCATCATTTTGTTCAGCCAAAGTTTGTGCCCAATACATTGACAGATAGAATGAACTTCCTCTGTTGTCAATTTCATTAACTTTCCTTGAAGGATACCTTGCATTCTCAAGATATTTCCAAACAGCATCGTCAAGAGTTTTTGCCAAAACTGCGGCTTTTTTATTACCTGTTTTTTCAGCTATCATTTCGAGTGAAGGAACTAATGCACAGTACTCTCCAAGTGAATCCCATCGAATATGACCTTCCTTTAAAAGTTGCTGAACATGCTTTGGAGCTGAACCTCCTGCTCCTGTCTCAAAAAGTCCTCCACCATTAAGCAAAGGTACAATTGACAACATTCTTGCACTTGTACCTAATTCAAGAATAGGAAACAAATCTGTAAGGTAATCTCTAAGCACATTACCAGTTACCGAAATTGTGTCTAACCCTTTGCGAACTCTTTCTAATGTGAAATTCATAGCATCAACAGGTTTCATGATTCTTATATCAAGTCCGGTAGTATCATGTTCTGGAAGATATTTCTTGATTTTTTTAATAATTTCCCTGTCATGTGCTCTGTTCTCGTCATGCCAGAAAATAGCGGGTGAACCACTTGCTTTTGCACGCTTAACAGCTAGTTTTACCCAATCTTTTATTGGAGCATCTTTAACCTGACACATTCTGAAAATATCACCTTTTTCGACTTTTTGCTGTAACAATGTTTTACCTGATTCATCAACCACTCTGATTATTCCATCATCTTCAGCTTCGAATGTTTTATCATGTGAACCATATTCCTCTGCTTTTTGTGCCATTAAACCAACATTTGAAACATTACCCATTGTTGCCGGGTCAAATTGCCCGTTTCGTTTTGCATCTTCAATAATTTCTCTGTACATTGTTGCGTAACATCTGTCGGGAACCATTGCTATGCAATCTTGCAACTGGTCATCTTTATTCCACATTTTACCTCCGTCTCTAACCACATTAGGCATCGAGGCATCAACAATAATATTATTTGGAACATGCAAATTAGTAATCCCGTATCTGGAATCAACCATTGCAAGAGGAGGTTGTTTCTCATAAACATCATTTATATCAGCAATAATTTCATTCTTTTTCGCTTCGGGTAGTCTATCCAACTTATCAAGAATATCTTGCAAGCCATTATTAACATTAGCTCCGATTTGCTTTAAAGTGTCTGCGTGTTTATCCAATGCTTCTTTAAAGTAAACATATACTGCATGCCCAAACATTATCGGGTCTGAGACCTTCATCATTGTAGCTTTTAAATGTAAAGACAGCAAAACACCATCCTTTCTTGCTTCTTCAATTTGTTCAGCATAAAATTTCCTCAAAGCTTTAACATTCATTTTGGTTGTATCAATGATTTCACCATCAAGCAATTCAAGTTTCTCTTTTAAGATTTTGACTTTACCATCATTTGCCACAAATTCAATTCTTACATTACAAGCTTTTTCCATTGTCATAGAATTTTCATTACCATAGAAATCATCTGAGTTCATATGAGTTACACGTGCTTTAGAACCGCTTTCAGGCCAAGGTTTCATCATTTTATGAGGATACTTTTGTGCAAACTTTTTTACAGATGCGGCAGGTCTTCTATCGGAATTGCCTTCACGCAAAACAGGATTAACTGCTGAACCAAGGACTTTTGCAAATCTTTGTTGCAATTTTTTTTCTTCTTCATTTTTCGGCTCTTCAGGATAGTCAGGTATTTTATATCCTTTTTCCTGTAACTCCTTTATTGCCGCCTGAAGTTGAGGAATTGTCGCACTTATATTAGGTAATTTGATAATATTTGCCTCTGGCTTCTTTACCAATTCTCCCAATTCCATTAAGTAATCAGGAATCCTTTGTTCCTCCGATAAGTAATCAGGGAAATTTGCTATAATTCTTCCCGCCAAAGATATATCTTTTGTTACAACATCAATTCCTGTACCTTTTGTAAATTTCTGAATAACAGGTAATAAAGCATAAGTTGCCATAGCTGGTGCTTCGTCAATCTTTGTCCAAATAATAGTATCCATATTTTATCCTCAAATTTTATATAATAATTAGTTGCATCAATTTCAATTTTTGAAAATTTACATTTTTGAAAAATCAAACTTAATGATTTTAATCAAAATATTTATTAATAACAAATTAATATTTTAATTAGTATATATTTTGTTGCTTTTAAATACATATAATATAAAAAAACTCTATAACATAAGCTATAGAGTTTTCTGCTTTTTGTAAAATTTCTTATTTATTTTCCTTGACTTCGCCCCATCCGGTAATGTATAGGTCTTGTTTATCTGAAATATCTGTTATGATATTAAAAGAAAACTGAAAAAATCCAATTTTATCGGGTTTAATCGTTGCAACAACATTGAATTCACCATTAGCTGGGAAGATATCACCTGGTTTAATATTTAATTTGCAATAATCAGGTAAATTTTCAATTCTATGAATTTTAATATCCTGATTAGAATTATTTTTTATTTTTGTCTCCTGTTTATATTCAACGCCTGATAAAATTTCACCATAATTATTGAATCCATCATTTACGGTTGTTAAAATACGCACAACTTCTGTCTTAATGAAGTAATAATCAACGCCATTTGGAATATTTGCAAAAATGCGAATATCTTTATTAACAGGACCAGTATAACCCAACACCGTCAAAGATATATCCAAAGTAGCAAATTCACCAGGAGGAATAACATTCCTGTCAATGGGAGCAGTAGTACATCCACAGCTTGCTTTAACTTCCTTAATAAATAAAGTATCAACTCCTTTATTCCAGACTTTTACAGTTGTTTTTAAAGGATTATTTTTGGGATATACTTTTCCCCAATCGTAAGTATTACCCCCTTCAAATTCTAACTTTGGTTGAGCATTAACAAAATTAATACTGACAAATGTAAGTAATAAATATAAAAGATTCTTTAACATAATTATCTCCTCCTATGTTATTTATTAAAAAATTAAAAAGCAAATGATAACCCAATTTTATAATTATCATAAATCAGTGGGGCATCAGTATTAAAGGGCCAATTCATCTTTTTTTTACGAAGTTCATTGATACCATAAGAATAAGCATTTTTTAGAACAAAGTAAACGACTGGTCCCCATTTCGGTGAAGATTTTATTACTTTTCCAGTGAACCAGGATATTGCACCGGAACCAATACCTCCAATAATACCACTTCCTGCCCATTTCCAGAACATATGTCTCGGGAAAATTACTGTCTCCTGATATCCCAATGTTATTGCAACAGGTTCATAAATTTGAAAGTTTATCCCTGCTTCAAAATAATTTCCAAATCTGAAATTATCACCAAAATTATCCATTCTCTTTTGGTCTTTAGGTATATTTGTGGTGTCCATAAAGTCATTTGCGTCCAAACCAATGCACCTGTATGATATAAAGTTAAGTCACTTTTTTCACCTAATTTATATCCATAACCACTTTGATTCCCAATGCCAAATTGCCATGCATCTGTATTAATTTTAGTAGAATTGTCATTTGTAGTTTTATTCCAGCTTGAAGTCATATTTTGAAAACACAAATAATTGAATGTGAAATCAAATAAACCATCATTTGTCAGTTCGGTTTCTTTTTTTATAAATCCCAATCGTGCTTCTACTGAGTTAATTGGTTTAAATGAAGACTGGAAAATATCTTTATGGAAAGATGGATTTCCCATACCATATTTTATTTCAATACTTGGATGACTAACAGTAAATTTCATATCGAAATCATCATCCCAAAGCTTGTTTTCTTCGCTGTTTGGTTCTTCTTCGACTTCCTGAGAAAGCAAATTGATATTTAAGAAGATAATCAAACATCCAAAAAATAATAATTTAAAAAATTTCATAGATAACCTTTCAATAATAACATTTATTAACAATAGTGATTACGTAAAACAAGCAAACTTGTTGCAAAATTAACTAAAAAGCATAACCTAATCCTAAATGAATCTGTGAATATTTTAATGAAGATGTTCTGTTTGGAACAAATTTGTTAAGCCCTTCTATTGGGGTGGGGTCGTAAAATGGCATAGAAAAGTCAACCCTTAAAGGACCTACAGGAGTTTGAAATCCTATTCCTAAACCTGCTGATATTGCTAAACCGGTTAAATAATCAATTGCTTTCATACTACTGTAATATTTTTTATTACTGAAAGCTAACCAATGAAAAGTATTACCCCAATCAACAAAACCGGTCATAACAAAAAGATTAAAAATATCAGCAACAGTTTCACTTGCCCATCTTGGTCTTCCAATTCTCCATCTGATTTCAAAGCTACCTTCAATAATCATTTGGCTTCCAATAAAATCATTTATAAAATTATTATATCCATTTATAGTATCATTAACTATACTCATTGTAGTATATCTCAAATGCCTTGACTCCCAACCTCTGAGACTATTTGCTCCACCAGTATAAAATTGCCTGTCAGCAGGAATATAAGAGTCTTTATCATCCTTCCAATAAATATATCCTAATCTTGACTTAACAGCAAAAACTGTGCTTTTATTCAAACTTGTGAAAAAATTATGAGAGAATTGTGGTCTTATATATTTTGCAATTCCAAAACCTAACCAAGAATCAATTGAGAGGTTAGTAAAATAACCATTTGTAGGATTAAACAAATCATCACGGGAATCACCAAATATAGAAAAGCTGAAAATGAATGAAGTCGGATTAAATCCTGAGTTTTTATCATAAAAACTGTTCAATGCCTGGTATATCCTGAAATTATCTAATGTTTTTTGTGTGTCTGCTTCAGATTTACTCTTTGATAATGCGGTCTTTAAAGCATTATCAAAATTAATTGGTATTTGCCATTCTAACAATAAATCAAAAGACATACCATTAAAGTATGTCCATGCAGGTAATTTAGTAGGAAATCGTATTTGGAACGAAGCTGTATTCAATTGTAAATCTGTAAATATTTTTGAAATTGAAAATAGTCCCTGCCCAGCTAACCCGACTTTAGAGTTTTTAATTTTCCACAGCAAAGGTTGAGCATAATTTGCTCCGATTTGAAATTCAGTTTCAGGTTTCAAATCCTTTTTAAAAAATCTGCTTATATCTTGAAACTCTCCTCTGATGAAAGTGCTTAAAGATTGGGCTATCCCCCCAATATTCCTGTTAAGATAAGAACCTTCAGCGCCAAGATTTGTAAAGTAATCATACGTTGTACGATTCAGATATAATCCTGCACCCCATTCATTTTGCTTCCTATATCTTGTTTGTACTTTTATTGCCAACGTCGAATCATCATTCTCAGAATTTTGAGCTGTATCTATACTAACAAATTCAAAAGTCCCGAGTGTCTGCAGATTCTGTCTCGATTCTTCAATTGCTTTTTTACTATACCAATCTCCGGGGAAAATGCTCATTTGTCTTGATTTCATTGTATTGGTTACTAATTTTTGCCCCATTAAGCTGTCTTCAAATACGATAGAAGAAATCTTATATCTATTACCAATATCAAAAATTATAGTTAGACTATCCAATTTGTTAATAGTATCTAAAGTAACAACGGGAGTCTCGAAATTACAGTTATAATAACCATTATTCAAGAGGATTTCTCTTATTACCCTAATTTCATTGACTATTTCATCTTCAAGAAAAAAGTTGCCTTTTCTTAGTTTTTTTGCACCTTTAAGCTTTCCTCCAACATCAGAGGCTACAGAATCCAAACCCAAATATATTATATTGTTTAACTTGTATTGCTTTCCCTCATTAACGATAAATTTCAATACATTTTTTTTACTATTCTCATCCGGTAAAAATGAAAAGCTTATTTTAACCTCGTGGAAACCCTTTTGATTATAAAATGATTTGATTTGTTCTATATCAGATTCTACTTTTGTTTGGTCATAAAACCTTAATTCGTAACTCCATCTTTCTAAGGTTTTCCTGAATGTCGCCATAGTTCCTGGAGGTAAATATTTATTAATATTCTTAATTTTTTTAAAGTTAAAATAATAAAACTCGACAAATTCATGTATTTTATTCCTTTTTGATGTTTGTTCGCTGAGTAACCCCATCAATTCTTCATCAGTAAAATTTCTGTTACCTTCAAATACTATCTGGTTGATTTCAAATAATTCATCATTCCGAATTGAAGGATATAAAGATTTGAATCCTTTCTCCTGTGAAGGTAACTCAATAGTTGAAAATGACAGAAAAATGATTATGAATCCAAAAACAGTATTTATTTTTGAAATTAATGTTTTTGACTGTAAATTTTTTAAATCATTATGTAACAACATTGAATCCATTAGAATTTAAAAATATATATTATTATTTCAAACAAAGCAAATACAATGCCTGAAACATATCAAATAATAATCTTTTAAACAAAGAAATGTATAAAATTGAAAATAAGGTAATTCACCTTAATTAATTAGTATATTATTAGTTAAACGTCAGACGTACTGTTCTTCTTCGTCGTCATCATAAAAATATTCATCATTAAGAACATCTTCATATTCAGGCCATAGGTCTTCTATACCTTCAATGATCTCATCTGAATCTTCAAGCTCCTGTAGATTCTCGATATCTTGTAATGGACAAGCTGTCCTATTAGCAAAGTCTAATAATTCCTCTTTTGTTGACGGCCAGGGGGCATCTTCTAAATATGCTGCAAGTTCTGGTGTCCAGAACATCCTCTTTCTCCAAATAATTTAACAATTCCAGTAAATAAAATTTTCGCAAAAATATAACATATATTGAAATATACAAACTTTTTTTTTTATTTATGAAATATTTATTACTTATAAACAACAAAAATAGTATCTCAATACCTATAGCTTTTTCATTTCTTAGTTTGCTGATAAATTCAAATTTGCTAAAAATATCGCAATTTTATTCTCTAATGCCTTATAATTGTAAACATACGGTCCATTGAATATCATCGAAAAAGCTAATAGTTCTTCATCCCTCGTATAAACATATCCGGCAAGTGAACTAACATTCCTTAATGTCCCCGTTTTAGCAACTACATTCTTTTCTGCTGCTGTTCCAATCATACGTTTATATAAAGTACCATCTGTTCCTGCAACAGCTAATGAATTGTAAAATTTATCCGCAAACGGTAGATACTGTGATTTAATCAATGTGGCAATCAAAGCCCTGGTTGTAACCAGATTTCTCCTTGATAAACCTGAGCCATCATTTATTTGACAATTTTTAAAGTCAATGCCTAAACTATCATATATCATCCTCTTAACTCCTCGCGACTTATTGCTGGTATTAATATTATCTCCTGCATAAGCCCCAACTATTTTAAATATATTTTCAGCAAGAAAATTATCACTTTCCTTATTGCAAATATTAATTAATTCCATTAATGGTCTTCTGAATTCTGCAATTACGTTGTATTTTGCTTTGTTTGTATTATGTTTTGTATCTATTGCACCCTTTACTTCTATACCTTTGTTTATCAATGCATATTTTAAGGCACCTGCTACAGCTAAAGCAGGACAATCAATAAAGTATTTATATGCATAATTTTGACCTAATTTCAAATATCCACTTATCACGAATTTCTGCTTACAGTCTTTCATTTTTACAGAATTGATTTTAATACTGGTTCGATTCTTTTTTTTAGGTACCGGTGGTGCATCTCCTAATCTATTTTGGTTATCTTGATAAACATAATTGTCACGTTTATTATAATCTTTCAACTTAATATTTTCATTATAAGCTAACCTTACATTATTTTCAAATATAAAGGATTCACTTCTTGGGATTGAGAATACTTCGACTCCTGAGCTAACACCTTTAGCTATGATTGTCGCAGTATTTCTCTCTATAGTAAGTGATGTTACCGGTGGTAGTGGTTCCACTTCATCCATATCATTACTATATTCTTGCCTCTTTGTAGTGGTTTCAAAATAAGAATCATCTGCATAAATATTACCTTCAATTTTCCTGATTCCCAAATTACTCATTTTTGTTGCCAATATCTCTATATCATTGACACTCATTAAACCATCTCCCCTCCCATAAATATATAAGTTCCCTTTCAAAACTCCTTCAATTATTTTTCCATCACTGTAAATCGTTGTTATTATGTCATACTCATCCCCTAAAGTATATAATGCCGAAAAAGTAGTAAATAGTTTTGTATTTGATGCTGGCGTTAATAATGCGTCTATGTTTCTTTGATAATAATATTCTTTCTCATCAATAGAATAAACAGCAATACCATATTTTGTGTCCTTTAAACCGCTTGTTAAAATTATTTTATCAATTTCTTGTTTAATATTAAAGATTTTTTCATTCTTTAAATTTCTTTTAATCTCAATTTCTTGCCTGCTTGAATTAACCTCTGCTAATAAAATAAGCGACAGAAACAAAAAAGTAATTCCTATCAGGTAGAATTTACTATTTATTATTCTGTACACTATTTCAATTCTTTTTATCAATGTAATTATTTATATGTTAATTAAATTTTGTAATATAAGCTCAGCAATGCTTTTTTCATCACCACTCAACCATTTTATTTTAGAATTTTTCCGAAACCATGTCATCTGTCTTTTCGCATATCTTCTTGTATTTTGTTTGATTTTCTCTATTGCTTCTAATTCATTCATTTCACCTCTCAAAAATGCAATTGTTTCTTTATAACCAACTGTATTTAAAGAATTCAAATTAGCTGAATATCCCTTTTTCAATATTTCTTTTACCTCCTCAACCAATCCCATACTCCACATAATTTCAGTTCGACGATTGATTCTTTCATAAAGTTCATTTCTTGGAAATTCAATGCCAAAATAACAGACATTAAAATCACTTTTTTTCATAAATTTTTTTTGTGCTTCAGAAAAAGGTATCCCCTTAATTTCATAATATTCCAAAGCTCTCAGTATTCTTCTTGGATTTTTATCTGAATATTTTTCAGCTGACACTTTATCAACAAATTTTAATTTCTCGTATAAAAAGTCAATTCCACGTAATTCAAGTTCTGAAGATAATTTATCAGAAATTATTTTTCTTTGATTTTCATCAATTTTATCTTCAAATATACCTTCACATAAAGCTTGAATATAAAGTCCAGTACCTCCAACTACTACAGGAAGTTTATTTTTTTTGAAAATC